>JACIZP010000345.1 GCA_014359355.1 Calditrichota bacterium
TGAGTTGCACCTCGCCCGTCTTGCCATTGATGCCGTCCATCGGCAGGAAGCCCTTGTGCACAAAAACGATGTCGTCTCTGCTGATCTCCCCCCCGGGATAGGCGCTGTTGACCTCGGTGAGGAATTGTTCTATCTCCTGCTCGGTCACGTGCAAGTGGACTTTGTTGTCCACATAAGGGCGGTGGAAAGTGCCGATGATGGTGTAGCCTCGCCAGGGCGCCATGAACAGGACGTGGCGGCCGGCATGGGTGCGTCCTCCCGGTGTCGGATAGGTGAAGCGACCGTACACGCCGGCTGCATAGCCGTTGAGCAGCTGCTTGCGCACGATGATGTTCATGGCGGTGGAGAGCTGGAAAGGTACAGGCTGCAACCCGCTCGCGGCCAGGAGTTCGTTCACCCACCCGCCCGCGGCGTTGACCACCAGCTTGGCGCGCACCTCAAAGGTGTCGCCGGACAGCACGTCGCGGGCATGCACTCCCCTCACCACTCCCTTGTCTGAGGCCAACGACACTGCTTCCACATAGTTGGCGAGCTGGGCACCCTGGCTGGCAGCGGAGAGCAAGAAGGCCAAGGTCATCCGCTCGGAGTTGTACATTTGGGCATCGGTCCAGCAAGCGCCGCCAGTCACGCCTGCGGGGTCAATTCCTGGCAAGAGCTCGAGGACCTGCTTGCGCGAGATGACCCGGCCGGCCGGTATCCACTTGTCGGGGTCGCCTAAGTGATTGCGGTCGAAGCTGAAAAGATCGTTGGCCAGGAGCCCAAGGCGCATGACCTCCTTGCCTTTCATCAGGTGGCCGTAGGTGGGCATCACGCAGGGCAGCGGGTGGACCAGATGCGGAGCGATGGCCAGAAGGATGCGGCGCTCCCGCACTGACTCCCGCACGCGCTTGATGTCCAAGTGCTGGAGGTAACGCAGCCCGCCGTGGATGATTTTCAGGCTGTTTGCGGAGGTGCCGGAGGCAAAGTCGCCGCGCTCGATGAGGGCCACAGACAGGCCGCGCAGCGAGGCCTCCCACGCCACCGTCGCGCCGTAGATGCCCCCGCCGACGATCAGGAGGTCGAATTCAGTTGCGGCTAAAGCGTTCAGGTCCCGTTTCATGCAGTTGTGCATCTCCTGGCAAGTTCCGGAATGATGAACAATGGTGAAGGTGTGCAGAGGGGCCAGTGGCGTTGCTCATGGGCGAGTGTTTTCCTGCTGCTGCCTCGGGCGTCTGTCGATGACCTGCTCCACTAGCGCGCGGAGCTTGGCGCGGTAAACTGCGGGGCTGTATCTCTCCTCAGCCAGCCGTTGGGCGGCGATCACCAGCCGCCGTGCCAGCGCAGGGTCAGTGAGGACGCGCACAATCCCTTGCGCCAAGGCGGAGGGCTCGATTCCCGTGAGCACGGCCACCTGGCGGCTCAGCACCTGCGTGTGCGTGATGTGATCGGTGGCCACGATGGGCACCCCAGAGCGGAGATATGAGTAGATTTTCAGCGGCGTATTGGTGCCCTCAAATCGAGGACTCACCAGCACGTCAGCTACTCCGCAAAAGTCCTTGATCCGCTCCGGTGCCACCGCCCCCGCGAAGACGCAGTAGTCGGCAACCCCCTGCTCCTCGGCCAAATGCCGATAGTACGCTACCTGGTCAGGCCTCCCCCCCACTAGCAAGAAGGTCGCCTTTGGCTCTTGTCTGATTACCTCGGAGGCGGCGCGAATGAGGAGGTCGATGCCCTGGTAGGGCTCGAACGTGCCGGTGTAGAGCACCACCTTTCGGCCATGCAGGTGGTATCGGTCGCAGAGAGCCTCGGGGGTGAGGGGGCGATCACCCGGGGGTGGTTCAAGCTCCAGCACGTTTTCAATGACCGTGATCGGCGTGCGCGGGGCGATGCTCCTGGCGTGGGCCGCCAACTCCGGACAGATGGCAATCACGCCGTCCGCATTGCGCAGGGTCTTCTTCTCCGCCCAGCGGAACAGGCCCAAGGCCAGCCCAGAGGTGGTGAATTTGAAATTGAGCAATTGCTGGGGCAGGCTGGAGTGCATGTCGTACAGGTGGGGAATGCCCCGCCAGCGTGCCAGCACCGCGCCCCAAAAACAGGCCTCCTCGTGAGTGTGGATGAGGTCATAGCGCCTGCGCAACACCATCCGCACAGAGAACGGGATCATCCACACCATGTCCAGGAGCAGCTTCTCGCGGGAGGGCCCCACGCGCGCCCCCCGAATGAACGGCAGCCGCGGGATGCGCACGATGCGCACGTTGCGGTGGGAGATGTCGCGCCCAAAAGGATAGGTGAGAAGGTCAACCTGGTGCCCCATATCCGCCAAGGTGCGCAGTCGATGCAGAGAGCTAAAGGAGGTCCCCCGTGGTTCAAAAAAGGGCTGGGGCAAAAGCATCAGGATTCTCGCCACACTCACCTCACTTCCCACGCTGATGCATAGAGGGATTACGACGCTTCTTCTTGCTCCCTGCCGGTAGCTTCTTCCAATTTGCGCTGGAGCTCTTCGATCCGCTGCCGGAAACGGGGGTTGTCCGGGTGCTTACGTGCCAGGATCGTGAACACGCTGATAGCCTTTGCGTACTGCCCTTGCGCAGCGTAGATCTCCCCCAGAGTCGGTGTGACGATGCGCTCCTCCTCTGTTTTCGGGGTCTCCTCCGTGGGCTCCGCCACGGGCTTCGGCACCTCAGGCTGCGGTGGCGGCGGAGGGACCTCCTCTTCGGCCTCGAATAGTTCCTCGGCCAGTGGTTCCGCTTCTTCTTCGACCTGAGGCGGAGGCGGAGCAGGAGCCTCAGTTGCCTCCACTGGTCCTGGCTCAGGCTCCGGCCAGAAGATATCCCGTAAGTCCGCAGTTGGCCCAGGAGCCTGCTCTTCGTCTTCTATGGTTGGTGCCGCGCCTTCCTCCTCGCTAAAGATGTCGTCCAAAATGTAAGAGAAGCGGTCCTCCACAGCTTCAGAGACGGCGGGCTCTGCCACAGCCTCTCCTGCAACAGACGGAGGTGGAGAGGGAGCCTCTTCAGCCGGAGGCGCCAACCGCTGCTGGCGCAAGGCGGTCAGCATGGCGCGCACGTCCTCGTTCAGCGGGTCTATGGCCAGCAGTTCACTGTAGCTGCGCTCGGCGGCTTCTTCCTTTCCCAAACTCTTCTGCAGGTCGCCGTAGCACTTCCAGCCCAAGGGATGGCGCGGGTCCAGGTCCAGGAGCGACTTTAAGGCGTGAAGGGCCTTGGTATGCTCATGCTGCGCCAGGAAAGCCTTGGCCAGTACCAGCCTGCCAGTCACGTAGCGCGGATGATGCTTCAGCCCTTGTTCGCAAAGTTCCACCGCTTTGTCGGGCCGGCCTATGGCAATGTAGGCATCCGCCAGCCGGGCAAAGCGCATTGAATCCGGATGGCGGGCGAGAATCGGCTCCAGCTCGCGAATGATGTCTTGCGCAATGTGCGAAGGTGTCGTCATGTTCAATCCCCACGTTCGCGGTTGCTCCCCACGGCAGCGGCGGCGCCGTATAGGCCTTTGGCAGCGCGCCGCACCTTTTTCATACGGCAGAACCGGTGCATGTGCTGATAGTTAATTCGGACGTGTGCTACCACCCTGACACCGTGCGGTTGAGAATCTCCGTGACCAACTTGCGGATTGCCTCGTTGATCCCTTCCTGCCGCGCACTGGTGCCGCCAGCGTTAGGGTCGTAGGCGCCCCACTGCGTAAGGCGGTCTTTCCAGACCTCCTGGTTCTTCTTCAAATCGAAGTAACGGACATCCACGGTGATGTAAACCTTGAGTTCCTGCACCATCTCCTGCTTGTCGTAGGGTCCGGCGCGGTCATCAACCGCCACGATGACCCCCTCAAGCACAGAGTCGGCGCTGTGCCGCTCGGCAATGCGCAGCGTGTTGTCACGGGTGAACTCTTGCACGAGCGCCTCGGTGAGCTGCTCCCGGATGCCAAACTCCGCAGTGCGATCCTCAAACACCGGGATGGCCACCGTCTTGATGTGGGAGGCACTCCCCGGCGAGAAAGAGTAGTAGCCACACGAGCACACCAAAGACGTGACCAAAGAAAGCAAGACGAGGCGCAAGAGTCTACAGGCCATACTGCTTGATCTTCCGGTAGATGGTGCGCTCCGAGATGCCCAAGAGTTTAGCTGCCTCCCGGCGGTTGTTGTTGGCCGCCTGCAGCGCCTTACGGATGGCCTCGCGCTCGCTGTCGCGCAGCGGGTGCACAGGAGCTTCGTGCGGCTCGTCCACGGCGACGTCCACCACCGGCTCCGGGTGGGTTGCCCGCCACGGCATTAGGCCACGGGGGGCGATCAGGCCATCGTAGATGAGGCGGCGCAGCTCGGCGATCTCATCGCGCAACTCCAACAGGGCGCGGTAGATGAACTCGCGCTCTACCTGCTCCACCGTCTTGCCCACGCGCACCGGCAGACTGCGCTCGCCTTCGCCTGCCGGACGCAGGTGGCGGGCAAGCACGCGTTCATCGATCCTCTTGCCCTTTTCCAGGACGATGATGCTCTCCACCAAGTTCTTGAGCTGCCGGACGTTTCCCGGCCAGGTGTAGTTCTCCAACAGGTGGTAGGCCGACTCGGTAAAGCCCTCGAACTCGATGTGGTTCTCGCGGCAGAAGCGCCGCACAAAGAGGTCCACCAGCGGGCGAATATCCTCGCGTCGCTCGCGCAGAGGGGGCACATGAATAGTGACGGCATTCAGGCGGAAGAAGAGGTCCTGCCTGAAGGTGCCTTTCTTGACCTCGGCCTCCAACTCCTTGTTGGTGGCAGCGATCACACGCACGTCCACGCGCACCGTGGTGCTGCCCCCGACGCGCATGAACTCCTTGTACTCCAACACGCGCAGGATCTTCACCTGGGTTGCCAGCGGCATCTCCCCGATTTCGTCGAGGAAGATGGTGCCAGCGTCGGCAATTTCAAAGTACCCCTTTCTTGTGCCGATGGCGCCGGTGAAGGAGCCCTTCTCGTGCCCAAAAAGCTCTGATTCCAGTATTCCTTCGGGGATGGCGCCGCAGTTGACCACCACCAGCGGGCGATCCCTGCGCAAGCTGCCGGCGTGGATGGCTTTGGCAATGACCTCCTTGCCGGTGCCGCTTTCGCCGGTGATGAGCACCGAAATGTCCGTGGGGGCCACCTGCTCCACCGCGCGCAGGACGCGCTGCATGGCCTCAGAGGCGGCGACAAACCCCTCCTCTTCCAGCCAGTTTGTGGTCTTCTGCGGTTGGTCGCTCACCCGTCACACCTTTGCCTGCGTCCGAAACCACGCCACCGTTCGCGCCAGTCCATCGTCCAGGCTGACCTCTGGCTCCCAGCCCAACACGGCTTTTGCCTTGGCGATATTGAGCACGCTGCGGCGCTGTTCCCCTTCTTTCGGGGCGTCGTGCACCTCCTTTTGGTGGGCCCCACACAGCGCATTGAGCTTGGCGAAAATGGTGTTGACGTCGGTCTCGATGCCGGTGCCAATGTTCACGTAATTGTTTCCCGAACTCCGCAGAGCGAGCAGGTTGGCGCGCACCACATCGCACACGTACACATAGTCCCGCGTCTGTTTGCCGTCGCCATGAATGACCGCTTCCTTGCCGGCCAGCAAGCGGCTGGTGAAGATGGCAACCACCCCCGCTTCGCCGAAGGGGTTCTGGCGCGGCCCGTACACATTGGCATACCTGAGGATGCAGTAGCGCATGCCATAGGTGGTGGCATAGAAGTGGATGTACTTCTCGCAGGCCAATTTGGTGATGCCGTACGGACAGGCTGGCCAGGTGGGATGTTCTTCGTCCGCGGGGAAGGTCTGCTGCTCGCCGTAAACCGCGCCGCCGGTGGAAGCGAAGATGAACGCCCCCACGCCGTGCCGCTTGCAATTTTGCAGGAGGTTGATGGTGCCCAGCACATTCACCTGCGCGTCGTAGATGGGGTCTTCCACCGAGCGCCGCACGTCCATTTGCGCCGCGTGGTGGTTCACCAGATCGAAGTGCCCTTCTGCGAATACGGCACCGAGCTGCCCATCGCGAATGTCCACCTCGTAGAAGCGCGCCTTGGGGTTGATATTCTCACGGCGCCCGGTGGACAGGTTGTCCACCACGGTGACCTCATGTCCTTCAGCGATGTATGCATCAACTACGTGACTGCCGATGAAACCTGCGCCTCCGGTTACCAGTATCCTCATCAGTCCTGTCCCTTTCCCAGCTGTGTGCGTCGCAGGTGTTCCAAAGCGCGTGCCCCGATGTCCTTGCGGTAGTAGGCGCCGTCAAAGGTTATCTGCTTAACTGCCGCGTAAGCATCGCGGATGGCCTGGGGGATGCTGTCGCTCACGGCCGTGACGCCCAACACGCGGCCGCCGTCGGTGAGCACCTGGCCGTTGCTTTTCTTCGTGCCTGCATGGAAGAGGAGCACGTTGTCCGGAAACTCGTGGTCCAGGCCGGAGATAGGCTTGCCTTTCTCGTAGGCGCCTGGGTACCCTGCGGAGGCGAGAACCACGCACACGGCGGCGCCGTTGTGGTGGGCAAAACTCTCCTTTGCCAGCGTCCCGTCGATGGTGGCGTTCATGAGCGCCGCCAAGTCGCCGTCCACAAGCGGCAGCACGGCCTGCGTCTCCGGGTCGCCGAAGCGGCAGTTGTACTCCACCAGACGTGGGCCCTCAGCGGTGAGCATCAGCCCCAGGTAGAGCACGCCGCTATAGGGATGCCCTTCCTCTTGCATCCCCTGAATGGTCGGCCTCACCAGCTCCTCTTCGACGCGACGGAGCTGCTTGGCGTCCACCACCGGCGCTGGCGCATAGGCCCCCATGCCGCCGGTGTTGGGCCCCTGGTCTCCGTCAAATATGCGCTTATGGTCCTGGGCCGGAGCCATACAGCGGTAGGTGTCGCCGTCCGTGAGCACGAGGAGCGAGGCTTCCTCGCCGTGAAGGAACTCCTCGATGACGACGACGTCCCCGGCGGCTCCAAAGGCCCGCTGCACCATGACGGTGTCCAAGGCTGCGCGCGCCTGTTCCAGCGTCTCGCAAACGATGGCTCCTTTGCCGGCAGCCAGGCCGTCCGCCTTCACTACCAGAGGCAAGGGGTGGTGCTCTATGTACTGCCAGGCGGTCTGCGGATCCCGGAAAATGGCGAAAGCGGCGGTGGGAATGCCGTGGCGATGGGCAAACTCCTTGGCAAAGGCCTTGCTGCCCTCCAGAGCTGCTGCCGCCGCAGTCGGCCCAAAGATGCGCAGTCCCTTTTTCGCGAACTCGTCGACGATCCCCAGCACCAGGGGCGCCTCAGGTCCCACGACCGTCAGGTCGACGCGCTGCTTCTTGGCGAACTCCAGCAGGCGTCGGATGTCGGTAGGTGCAATATCCACGCATTCAGCTATCTGGGTGATGCCTGCATTGCCGGGCGCGCAGTAGAGCTTGCGCACCTGGGGACTCTGGGCGAGCTTCCAGACTAAGGCGTGTTCTCTTCCTCCACCGCCGACGACCAGTACCTTCATCTTCCTCTTCCGTTTAACCGCAAAGGAATGGCATCCCCCAGGGGCTCAAAACTGCACTTTCAACTTTCGGCTTCTCCCCTGCAGTGCGTCGATTTGGTCGCGCAACTCGGCCGCCCGTTCGAACTCCAGCCGGCGGGCAGCCTCCATCATCTCCGCCTCAAGTTGCGCGATGAGTTGCTCGCGCTCCACCGGGGTCATCTTTCGCCAGCGGGCCGCCAGCGATTGCGCTCGCTCCGTAGCACGCGCCCACTTGTTCCCTTTGGCGTCGGCCACGCGCGTGGCGCCCAGCACGTCCTCAACTGACTTGTAGATCGTCGTCGGGGTGATGCCGTGCTCTTCGTTGTACTTCTGCTGGATGAGGCGCCGACGGTTGGTCTCTTCAATCGCCCGCTGCATGGAGGAGGTCATCTGGTCGGCGTAGAAGATGACTTTGCCGGCAGCATTGCGCGCCGCCCTGCCCGCCACCTGAATCAGCGAGCGCTCGGAGCGCAGGAACCCCTCCTTGTCGGCGTCCAGCACGGCGATGAGACTGACTTCTGGCAAATCCAACCCCTCGCGCAGGAGGTTGATGCCCACCAGCACGTCGAACTCTGCTAGGCGAAGGTCGCGCAGGATTTCCACGCGGTCCAAGGCGTCGATCTCCGAATGCAGGTAGCGCACGCGAATGCCCAGGCCAGCCAAGTAGTCGGTGAGGTCCTCGGCCATACGCTTGGTCAAGGTGGTGACCAGCGTGCGCTCGTTGCGCGCTACCCGCTCGCGAATCTCTTTGACCAAATCGTCGATCTGCCCCTTAATGGGCTTGACCACGATCTCTGGGTCCACTAGCCCAGTGGGGCGGATAATCTGCTCGACCACCACGCCGTGACACTTTTCGAGCTCATACTCCGCTGGGGTGGCCGAGACGAACACTGCCTGGTTGAGAAGCGACTCGAACTCGTCAAAGCGCAGCGGCCGGTTGTCCAAGGCCGAGGGCAGGCGGAAGCCGTACTCCACCAGGGTCTCCTTGCGCGAACGGTCCCCGTGGTACATGCCCTGGATCTGGGGAATGGTTACGTGGGACTCGTCGATGAACACGATAAAGTCCTTGGGGAAGTAGTCCAAAAGGGTGTACGGCCGTTCGCCAGGCGCCCTGCCCGAGAGGTGGCGCGAATAGTTCTCGATGCCCGGGCAGTAGCCCAGCTCCCGCAGCATCTCCAAGTCATAGCGGGTGCGCATTTCCAGGCGCTGCGCCTCCAGAAGCTTATTGTGCGCGCGAAAGTACTCCAGCCGCTCCTGTAGCTCCGCCTCGATGCTTCTAATCGCCTGCTCTAACTTTGGAAAGGTGGTCACATAGTGCTTGGCAGGGTAGATGGCCGTGCGCTCCAGTTCCGCCTTGATTTCGCCAGTGAGGACGTCCACGCTGTAGATGGCCTCGATTTCGTCGCCGAACATCTCGATGCGCAGCGCGTCCTCCTCATAGGCGGGAATGAGCTCGACCACGTCGCCACGCACACGAAAAGTGCCGCGGCTGAAGGCGATGTCGTTGCGCGTGTAGTGAATGTCCACCAGCCGGGAGAGGAGCTCGTCGCGGTCGATCCTTTGGCCGCGCTCCACAAAGACCAGCAGCGCCTGCCAGTCCTCCGGGCTGCCCAGGCCGTAGATGCAGGAGACCGAGGCGACGATGATGACGTCGCGCCGGGAGAGGAGCGAGCTGGTGGCCTTCAGGCGCAGGCGGTCGATTTCCTCGTTGATGGAGGTGTCCTTTTCGATGTAGGTGTCCGTCTGCGGCACATAGGCTTCTGGCTGGTAGTAGTCGTAGTAGCTGATAAAGTACTCCACGGCGTTGTGCGGGAAAAAGCCCTTGAATTCGCCATAGAGCTGGGCGGCCAGGGTCTTGTTGTGGGAGATGACCAGTGTGGGTCGATTCACGTTGGCGATGACGTGCGCCATGGTGAAGGTCTTGCCGCTGCCGGTGACCCCAAGCAGAGTTTGGAAGCGCTGGCCGCGCAGGATGCCCTCGGTCAGCTCGGCGATGGCCCTGGGCTGATCGCCCTTGGGTTCAAGGTCAGTCACTAATTGGAAGCGGCTCATGGTCTCACCCTGTGTCATCTTTCCGGCTAAATATATCCCACTTCTGCCAAAATGTCAAGCCGAAAAAGGGGAATGTGTTGGAGTCGGCGGAGGGTCGGCCTTACGTCTCCAGAGAATCTGAAGTTTTTGCTTGACATTGTCTCGCCTGCCGGCTAAATTTCGCGTAGGCCATGCGTCCGCGCTGAATCTGAGCCCCAGCCGCGTGCGGGACAGGTAGTGCTGCTCCATGCGAAAGCCTCTCCTGCCTTTGGCGGTCCCGCCTCAACCGTTTGGCCTACAGGCCCTCAGGCCTGCCGGAAGGTAGGTGGCCTGTGCGAGTCGTGAAGTAAGGACAGAATCATGGGGTCCTTCAAGGTGACGTGCAGAGCGGTCACGCTCCTGGTAGCTATCGTCTGCGTTGGGGAATGGCTCGGCGCTCAGACCGGGACAGTGCCTAGCCCCGCGGGCCCGCGAGAGCTCAGCGTGGCAGTGGGTGGCAGCCACCATGCGGTGCGCGATGAGCTTATTTCCCGACAGAAGTACGCGGGGGGATCGTGGTGGTGGGCTATTGGCTGGCAGAACGGGAACGGTCGGAGCTCCTCCGTGTTCACCCTGGACCTGGCCGCTGGGAACGTCAGCAACCACAGTGTTTCTGCCCAGCTCCTGGCTGGAAGTCTGCGGCTGGCGTGGACCTATCCGCTCGGCCAGTGCAGCCTGCTCGGGCAACAACTCCTCTTCTGCCTGGGGCCGAGTAGCGGCCTCACGCTCTATTCGCGCACGCAGAACATCGCTCGGGGCGGCGCAACCTTCTTCGACGCCTACTCGCTTGCGGGGCTCATCGTTCTGGGGCCACGTTGCGACCTCAGCTACCGGCCGCGGGAGCGGCTAAGGGCAGACCTCACACTTGACGCGAATGCCCTTGCGCTGGGCGGCAAGCTCATCGACTTGCGAGAGGACAAATCGTCCATGGTGAAGATCCTCGCGCCCTGGCAAGGGTTCGACGCAGTCGGCGAAATGGCGCTCTCCTATCTCCTCGCACCGCGGTTGGTGGTGCGCGCCGGTTACCGCCTGCACGTGCTGCGGCTTAGCGCTTGGGACTTCCTGCTTCTGGCTACCGACACAGTCTATTGCGGCATCGGGGTGCGGCTATGACTGCAGCACAATCGGCAGAGGCGCTTCTCATTACCTTGGCCATCGTCTGCTGTTCGTGTGGGGAACTCCTCGTGCCAGAGGCCGAGCCCGAACTGAACATGCAGGACTTTGAAGAGGTTTGGCAGATAGCAGACACCTACTACCCTTTCTTCGCCTTCAAGAAGGTTAATTGGGACAGTCTCCATGCGGTTTTCAAGCCAAGGGCGGCCAGCGCGCGCGGTGACGAAATCTATCCCGTGCTTTTCGAGTTGCTCCTCCCGCTCCGCGATAGCCACATCGAGGTGCAATCCGAAGCCGGCTACCCAGTGGTCAACTACCGGCCGGCAAGAGCAAGGGATGCCGAGGGGTATAGCCCGACGGTGGTACGCTCCTATTTCGCTCAGCCGCTGCGCCTGGCGGGAGGGAAAAGACTCGAATTCGGGCTCCTTGCGCCGGACATAGGGTATCTGCGCTTCACCACGTTTGCCCCCGGGGACTGGGTGCGGGAGGTGGATTGGGCCCTCTCCTATCTGAGCGGCACGAGTGGGTTGATAGTCGACGTGCGGAACAACTCCGGAGGCAGCAGCACGAGTTATGACTACGTGCTGGCTCGCCTCATCGACCGGCCGATCGTGGAGACGTCGTACTACTGGGATGGTCGGGTGGTTTCGGGAATGGTTCAGCCGGCCACTACCCCTTACCGAGGAAACGTGGTGGTACTCATCAATGGCGCGTCGCTCAGCGCTGCCGAGACCTTTGCCGAGCTCCTCCGCCAGATGCCCTACGTGACGGTGGTGGGCGACACCAGCGGCGGCAGTGGCGGAGATGCCCGGCTCTTCGTGCTCCCCAGCGGCAAGAGGCTCAAGCTGCCGGTCAAGTACATGCGCCGCCTGGACGGCGAAATGATCGAGTGGAATGGTGTCATCCCCGACGTCGTGGTGGAACAGACGGCGGACGATGTGACCCGGGGCAGGGATCCACAACTGGAGATGGCCATCGTGCTTCTGCGGGGCCGAAGACCTGCCGAGAAGAGCACCCGCCCAGCGCCCTCCGTGTCTCTCCGCTCTAGCGGTAATTGCCTCGCGGCCCACTGACCCACAGCTCCATCCCACGTGCCCAGACGATGCCCCTGGGCCCTCTTCCCTGAAAAGGGAAAAAGACCTTGCATTTGTGCGGGGCTAAGCATATATTTCAAACGTTTTGCAGCAAGGGCCCTGGTGTCGGGGCTCACAGCGAAGGAGAAGTGACGTCGCGAAAGGGAACTGCATATGCCTGTTATGACCAAGATGCGGCAGAGCATGAAGACCATTCTCATGATCCTGGTGCTGGCCTTCCTCGCCACCATCGTCTTTGAATGGGGCATGGGTGGGCTGAAGTGCGGCACCTCTACCAGGTTCCAGCAAGGAGTGATCGCCGTGGTCAACGGCCAGGACATCACCCGCGAGCAGTACGACGCCGCCTTGGAGAATGAGCTGACCGCCTACCGCCAGCGCACCGGCCAGGACGTGGACGAATACGGCATGGAAAGCATCCGCAGCAGCGTCTGGGACCGTCTGGTGGAGAATGTGCTCTTGAGCCAGGAGGTCAAGAAGCTTGGCCTGGAGGTGACCGACGAAGAGATCAAACACCACATCTTCGAGCAGCCGCCTGACTTTGTGCGCGAGGTCGAAGTGTTCAAGGGCGAGGACGGCAACTTTGACCTGCGTCGCTACCAGGCAGCGCTGCAGGACGAACGTTTTCGGGAGTACTGGATCCAGCTGGAGCGACTCTTGCGCCTCTACCTGCCCCAGCAGAAGCTTCAGGACGCCATCACCGCCAGCGTGCGCGTCACGGACGACGAAGTGCGCCGAGAATATCAGCAGCAGAGACAGCGGGCACGCGTGAAATACATCTTCTTCGACCCCACGGCGCACGGCCAGGAGGAGCCGGAGATCTCGCCCAAGGAAGTGCTCGAGTACTACCAAAAGCATCGCAAAGACTTTACCGAGCCGGAGAAGCGCAAGATCGATTATGTGCTTTTCAGCACGCAGGCCACTGCCGCAGACACAGCCGAGGTGTGGCGCTTGGCTGAGGAAATCCTCGCCCGGGCGCGACAAGGGGAGGACTTTGCCGACCTTGCCGAGACCTACTCCGAGGACCCGGGCACCTCGGACAAAGGGGGTGACCTGGGGTACTTCGAGCGCGAAGCTATGCTCGAGGCCTTCTCGGACGCCGCCTTTGCCGCGCCCATTGGGGCAGTGGTCGGGCCAGTGAAGACCATCCACGGCCTGCACATCATCAAGGTCGAAGATAAGAAGAAGGAAGACGGCAAAGAGAAGGTCAAAGCACGCCACATTCTGCTCAAGTTTGGGCCGCTGCGCGCCACTATCGAAAACGCCAACTACGCGGCGCGCAACTTTGCCGATCGCCTGCGCGAGGGGGAGGACTTTTACGCCCTGGCCAAGGCAGAGACTCTTGAGGTCCATCACAGCGACTTTTTCCCGGCAGGCGGATTCATCCCAGAGTTGGGACGGGATCCGCAGACCTCGCGCTTCATCTTCACCGCCCGGCAGGGCACGACCAGCGGTGCGATCCGCACAGACCGGGGCTTTGTCGTCCTTGTGGTGGCCGGCATCCAGAAGGAGCACGTTCGGCCTGTAGAGGACGTAGAACCACAAATCCGTGCCGTCCTCACCCAGGAGCGGAACCGCGAGCGCTCCCGACGCATGTGCGAGCAAGCCTACCAAAAGGTGGCCGCGGGCATGACCCTTGAGGAGATCGCCGCCCAGGACTCGCTGGAAGTGAAGACGACGGACTGGTTCAGCATGGCCGGCTTTGTGCCGGGAGTCGGCCGCGAGCCGCAATTCCTGGGCGCAGCGTTCGGACTCGAGATAGGTAAAATCTCCAAACCCATCGAAGGGAGGCGCGGCTACTACCTCTTGCAGGTGGTCGACAGGGAAGAGTTCAACACCGCCGAGTTTGAGGCGCAGAAGCAAGTGCTCAAACAGCAACTTCTGCAGCGCAAGCGGAACCGGGTGTTCCAGGACTGGTTGACGGATTTGAAGAAGAAGGCCTCGATCAAGGACTTTCGCGGCTACTACGGGTATTGAGAGCCCCAGTAAGCAAAGAGGCCGGTGGATTTCCGCCGGCCTCTTCTTTTTTTGGACCAGAACAGTCGCGGTATGTGCCCGCAGAGCCAAGGGCTCAGAAGCGCATGTTGGCGAACTCCTCATAGAGCGCCAGCACGGCAGGCAGGTACTCCCTGGTCTCGCGCGGCAGCATGCGGTCGTCCCTTCCGCTCCTCACCCACAGCGCTGCCCATTTCTCCCCGCCGTTGTACGCCGCCAACCCGCCGTCCACGTCATAGTACTCGATCTGGCTTGCTAAGAAGCGGGCGCCGAGCCGGATGTTGTAGACGGGATTGAAAAGCACCTCCTCCGGCGAGCTCCAGTTGAGGCCTTCGTAGCTTGCCAGGAACATGCCAGTGGCAGGCATGATCTGCATGAGCCCCATGGCGCCGGCCGGGGAGACGATCTCCGGGTCCCAAGTGCCAGCAGTCTCGTGGGTGATGGTCGCGCACAAGAGATCGACGTCGAGATTGGTGTACTTCAGGGTCATGTTGTAGATTTCGTTGGCGATCTCATAGCGCTGGCTCGACGGCATCTCCGGATTGTACATCTGGATGATGGCCATCACCTTCTGGATGTGGTACTGCCGGATGCTGTCGGCATTGAGCGATGCGCGCAGCTGTTGCAGGGACTGCTCCAGCTCTCGCACGCGGTGTCTGGGACCTAAGTCCAGAAGCCGGAAGAGGAGGCCGCCGGTGGCCAGCAGAGCCACGACGATCACTGCACCGACCGCCACGCGCGTACGCTTGTGGTGTGTCCTCCGATTTGCCATTCTACTCCCTCTCACACTTCTCAGGTACACACAATACACAAAAGGCAAGTCGCCCACCGTATGGTTGGTGGCAGACTTGCCGGTCCTCATGAGCTATCCTCACCCCCTACGCGTCCTTTCCACAAGCCTCCCACACCTCCACCATCGCAGTCGGGGCAAAAAAGAAACCGAGCATTGATGTGAACCGGGATTAGGGGGGTTACCGGTTTCGGAGTATCAAGCTCGGCTTCTTGAATCGTAACCAAGCCTTGAACTTGAACCGGGATTAGGGGGGTTACCGGTATCAGGGGGTCTGGCTCGGTTACGGTGCAAATATACAAAACTTGGCCCCGCGTGTCAAGAGTTTTTTTTCGCGAGCGCGCATTTTTTGCAGCTCTATTCGAGGCGAATGGTGGCCAGGGTGCGGAACTGCCCCGGAGAGATCTCCTCTCTGGCCAACCGCCGCACGTCGCGCATCCTCACGGCGATTTGCATGCGCGTCACCTGGGGGTCGCCATAGGAGCCGACCTCCAGGAGCACTATGACAGACTCGCCCTCCGGCACGGAGCTGAGTGCTGGGCAGTACCGCCCGAGCAGGTCAACGAGCTCGTTGGCCAAGCTGCGCATCTGCTGGTCGCGGGACTCCTTCTCTTTGCGCGCCGCCTCCGCCTTGGCTGTGCGACTCTTGGGCTTGGGGGGTTCAACTGCAGGGCCGGCGGTTGTATCCCGCGCCACAGTGTCGGCGCGAAGCCGCGCCAGGAGGCCATCGAGCGCCTTCAATTGTTGCATCTGGATTGTGTAGGCTTTCATCGCCTCGGCGTAGCCCTTCATCGCCTGTTCGAATGCACTCAGGGTGGAGTGCGGGGGCAGGCGCGAGCCGCAGACCAGCACCACACCCAAATCGGGCACGCGCAGGGCACGTGTCGCCTCGCCAAGGAGATTGCCACCCAAGGAGCTGCGCAGATGGGTATCCAGAATGTCGGCCAGAATGGCCAGCTCGGAGTCGGCTGCTTCCTCGCCCTTTTCTTCGGTGAGGCGAATGGCGCGCTGCAGCCCTACCAAGGGCGCGCTCCCCTTCCGCAGACTCGTGATGTCGGCGAAACGCGCGGAGGCGATCAGACGGCGGGTCAGGTCCTTGGACCCCTTTGAGAAGATGGACAACCCCACGGGCTGAAAGTCGACCACCACCGTTACCCGGTGCTCGGGTTGGAGGCCGGTTATGGCCCCCGCCCATCGGGAGAAAAACGCGAGCAACGCCGTTTTCACCGAGTCCACCGCCGCACGCGCGCTTGCAGGTCTACGCCGCTGGGTGACCTGGTAGTACAGAGCTGCCACGTCCGGGTACAATTTGCTCCAGGTGGATAGCGCAGCAGTGTCGGGCTGCACTGCATAGCCGGCCCTCTTGCGCAACAGCGATGGCTCGGCCTTCCGAAGGGATAACGCCGCAGTGTCGGGCTCCACAGCATAGCCAACCAGTGCGTAAGGGACGCTGAAGAGAACTCCATGGCCTTCGAGCCATATCCCTCTGGTTTGGGTGCGCGCAGAGGGCGCCTCGCCCAGCACGAGACGATCGAGAATCCGCTCCATGGCTCGGAGGTCGGTGCTGGCCGCACTTTGCGCAGTACATGCGGGCGGCACTGCCATCTGTCCCACTGTGCCCCAGCCCACAGCAGTGATGGCGCAAAGCCACACCAATCGCTTCATTTTCCATCTCCTCACGCTCATTCTGCCCCTTTTGGGCACTCAAGCCCATCTTACTGCGAGGCTCACATGCGAATTATGACCCCCTGCGTTTCGAAGCGGGGGTTGACAATCGTGCTGTACACCGAGCCGAAAGTGTAGCTTATGCCGAAAGAGACAAAGTAGTTGTACGAAGTCTCCAACAGACGTTGGCGCAGCAGCACCTCTTCCAGCGAGGCACCGCGGCGGGGCAACGACAACTGGTCACGCAGGAAGGTGACGTAGCCACCAGTGGTCAGCCGCAAGCCCTTAAAGACTCGTACCTCTAATGAGCCGTAGAGCTCCACGTGATACTTCTTGACGTCGTGCAGATAGTTGGCCGCCTCGAGGCTGGTGGTCACCGATCCCCACGGGCGTTTGATAACATAGGAAGCGGTTAGGCTCTGGTCAAAAAGGTACTCCGCGGTCTTCAAGAAGATGGTCTCCTCGTGGTAGCGGCATTTTTGTGCACCCAGGGCATATTGGAACGTCATCTGGCGCTGGGTGGATTGACTGTAGGGGAAAATGTCGAACTCGAAGGCTGGCGCCACCCGCAGCCCGAGGTCGACGTTGTCGTAGGTCGACCACCAGGCCGAGGCGCGGCCGCCCACCGACCAGTGCTCGTTGATGCTGCGCACCACCATTGCCTTTGCTCCGCCCCCTCGCTGGATGTTGACCACGGTGTAGTCGTCACCGATCTCGTAGCGGCTCTCGGAGTAGTAGTCACTGGCCGAGAGTCGGATCTTCCACGTCTCGGTGGTGCGATTGGCCGACGCGCTGGTGGATAGGTAGGAGTTCTTGTAGGATTTTTCCCCATTGCCGTAACCCCTCAGATTGATGCTGAATGTCCAATAGTTCCAGGGGTCAACCACCTTCTTCGCGACAGTGTCCGGCGGGGCAGTGTAAGAGACGGCCAGCCGGTCGAACGTCTCCGTGCGCGCCAGGTAGGGGACGAGGCCGATCGCCATGGAGCGCACCAGCCCACGGCGGATCTCGTCCTCGGTGGCCCGCTGGCTGACCACATAGCGGAGGGTATCCTCTCGTCCCGCAAAGGCACGCAGCCCAATGAAATTCAACGTGAACTCCATGCCCCCGCTGCCTGTTTCTTGAGAGGTGATGAGCACGTGCACATCGGCATCCTTGCGGTCGCGCACATGATTGACGTAGCGTAGCTCGGTGCGGAAGAAATCGTAGTCGCAGAAATAGTCAGGACAATCGATGAAGACGTTGATTGTGGCGGGGCGCTGCTCCTGAGCAAGGGCAAAATGCGGGACCACGACTGTGACGAGCACTGCTGCAGCCCATGCCAGCAACGATCCAGTCCGTTTCATCTTTGCCATGGCTTGCCTCCTTGGTGTCTTGCCATCCAGCCTCGCAACGCGCTTTCCTCAGTCCCGCAAACCCTGCTCGTAGACAGCAAGGCGCGCCAGCTCTTCAAGGAAACGGTCTGTGCGGTCCAGCCGGGTGAGGGTGCGAATGTGCAGTTCCTCCAGTCCACGCCCCACCAGGCCAAGATCAGCTTGGCGCTGCAGCTCGACATCCCGAGCAAACTCCTGGAGGGCACGCGCAAAGTCCGCGCGCTGCCGCTGTTCGCTGGACTGCACCATGTCCTGGACTGCGGCCAGTGTGGCCCTTTGCAGGGCAAGAACCTCTTCTCGGGTGACTGCCGGGGCCGGACGCCGCCACAGGCTGGCGCTGAACTGCAAGCTGCCATCTTTGTACGAGACGGTGGTGTTGCTGACCGCAAGACCCACCAGGAGCGCTGCCAGGGCAAAGCCCACGGCCAAGCCCGCACGTTGCCAGCGGCGCAGGGAGCTCCAGGCGTCGGAGAGCAGCGGTTGTCGTGCAGCGACAAAGGTGAGACGCAGGCCTGGGTCTTGGTCCGGCCAATCAGCTAGCACCTTCGTGGTGGCCTGCAGCTTGCGCAGTGCCGTCCGACAGGCAGTACAAGCCCGTACATGCTCTTCTAGGCGACGCGCGAGCTCTTCTTCAATCTCCTCGTAGAGGTAATCTGGAATGTGCTGCTGACACTCATCACATTTCATGGTCCAACACCTCCTGGGCGACACCCCATTCCTCCAATATCTGGCGCAGCGCCAGCAGGCCGTGGTACAAGCGCGACTTGACCGTGTTGACCGGCTGCCCCAGCACGTCGGCGATCTCGCGGAACTTCAGGCCCTGATACTGCTTCATGATGATGACCACTCGCTGCTCTTCGGGTAGCGACAGCACGGCGCGCTTCAACACCGCCGCCAGATGGCTGTTGTGTGCCACGCAATCGGGTCTATCTTCCGGCAAGTCGGGCAACTCTGCCGGCAATGGATGGCCGTCCTCTGTCGGGCGCTGCTCGCTGTCTATGGACAACGATGGTCGCCTCCTCTTGAGCTCGTCTCGGCTGAGGTTGAGCGCGATCTGGTGCAGCCAGGTGGAGAAACATGCCGTGCTCTTCAGGCGCCGCAGGCCCGTGTAGGCGCGAATAAAGGTTTGCTGGGTGACCTCTTTGGCTGCTTCCGCGGTGCCCAGATAGCGGTAGGCAAAGTTGTAGATCGGCTTTTCCCAGCGCCACACCAGCGTGTTGAAAGCGGCCACATCGCCAGCAAGGAACCGTTCGATCAACGTCTGGTCATCCATAATCCCTCGTCAACGGATGGGGCGGCTACCGTTCATAAGACGGCGCATCCGGGAAAAAAGTTGTCAGCGATCGGCGCAGGGAGCGCGTTGTTTCGGGCCCCGCGGGCAGGGATGGCAGATGTCAGCCGATGACGGTGCCGGGTGGGATGACGGCGTTCTTGGGCACGATGACGATGCCGTCGCGAATGACAAAGTTGTCCGCTTTGACAAAGCCCTCGCGATGGCGATTCAAAATCTGCACGTTGGCGCCGATGCGCGCGTTCTTGTCGATGATCGCGCGCTCGATGAGGCAGTTGTGGCCGATGCCGACCTCCGGGATGCCCTGCGCAGCCGCTGCCTGGCACTCCTGGTCGGTCTCGTAGAAATCGGCGCCCATGACGATGGATCCGTAGATGCGCGTGCCGGAGCGCACGATGGAGCGGATGCCGAGAATGGAGTCCTTGATCTCGCATTGCTCCACTATGGAGCCGTCGGCGAGGATAGTGCGCTCGATGAGGCTGGAGGTGATTTTCGCCCCGGGCAGATAGCGCGGCCGCGTGAAGATCGGCGCGCGCTGGGTGTAGAAGTTGAACTTTGGCACCGGCCGCGTCAGGTCGATCATGGCCTCGTAGAAGGAGCTGATGGTGCCGATGTCCTCCCAATAGCCATCGAAGAGGTAGGCGTACACTCTGCGCGTCTTGATGGCATAGGGAATGATCCCCTTGCCAAAGTCTTCTTCGGCGCTTTCGTTGAGGATGTCGAAAAGGGTTTGGCGTTCAAACACATAGATGCCCATGGAGGCAATCAGCTCGCGGCCGTTGCTTTGCACACCAAAGTTGCGCAGCACTTCGGCCGGCACGAGCAGCGACTCCACCACCGCCGGGTCGTTGGGCTTTTCCACGAATTTGGTGATGCGGCCGCGGGTGTTTGTCTTGAGAATGCCGTAGCGGTGGGCCACCTCACGGGAGACGGGAATGGCGCTGACCGTAACCTCCGCCTTGCTGCGCACATGCCAGTCGATGAGCTTGCGGAAGTCCATGGAGTACAGGTGGTCGCCAGCCAGGATCAGGAAGCGCTCGTTGTTGGGCGCATCGAAGTATGGCAGGTTGCGGCGTACCGCGTCGGCGGTGCCCTGATACCAGGCGGTGCTTTCGGGTGTCTGTTGCGCGGCGAGGATCTGCACGAATCCGCCGCGGAAAGGATCGAAGTGGTAGGTGGCCGCCACGTGCTGGTTCAGCGAGCGCGACATGTACTGCGTCAGCACGAAGATGCGGTTCACCTCGGAGTGGAGGCAGTTGCTGATGGGGATGTCGATGAGGCGGAACTTGCCGGCGATGGGCACTGCCGGCTTGGCGCGCTTGGCGGTGAGCGGCCACAACCTCTCGCCGGCACCCCCAGCCATGATGATCGCGGCCACGTTTCTGGTCATATGAGGTTCCCTTTCCCGGGTGCTCAATCTGAATCGGACGCCGCTGCCCTGAGGCGGCGAAGCACCTTCATGGCGTCATTCACCCCGCGGCCGAAGTAGTCGTGCAGCCGGACGTATTCCCCATACAGTTGCGTGTAGACTGCATGGTGGGTCGGCACCGGCCGATAGACGGTCTCTTTTTGCTTGGCCATGCGCTTAGTTGCTTCGGCAAAGTCGTCAAACCCGCCGCCGGCGCGACCGGCAGCGATTGCCCCGATGATGGCCGCCCCTAACGCCGTCGCCTGGGCCGAGGCCGCGAGACGGATCTCCCGCCCGGTCACGTCCGCGTAGATCTGCATGAGCATCGGGCTCTTCTCAGCAATCCCGCCGCAGGCGTAGAGCTCGTGCACCGGAATGCCCTGCTCCTCGTGGTTGTCGATGATCTTCTTTGTGCCGAATGCCGTCGCCTCCACCAAGGCGCGGTAGACCTCCTCCGGTCTGCTGGCCAGGGTGAAACCGACGATGAGCCCGGATAGCTCCGCGTCCATGAGGATAGAACGGTTCCCATTCCACCAGTCCAGTGCCAACAATCCGCTTTGGCCAGGGCGGAGGCGTGCAGCGCGTTGCTCCAGCACCTTGTAGGGATCAAGACCGTTGCGCTTGGCCTCTTCCTGCAATTCTGCCGGCAAGTGGTGGCGCACATACCAGGCGAAGATGTCGCCCACGGCTGCCTGACCTGATTCATAGCCTACGTAGCCGGGTACAATGCCGTCCTCGACGATGCCGGCGATGCCCGTGGCAGACACTTTCGGCCCGAGCACCATGTGGCAGGTGGAGGTGCCCAGGACCAGCACCATCTTTCCTGGCTCCGCCACGCCGGTGCCCAGCACCGCAGAGTGGGCATCGATGATGGCCACCCCCACAGGGGTGCCTGCGCGCAAGCCGAGGCGCTGGGCCACTTCGGCGCGGAGTGCTCCGGCGCGCGTCCCTACAGGGTAGATGCTGGTGCTCAACTTTTCGCTAACGACGTTCGCGAAGCGCGGGTCCAATGCAGCGAAAAAGTCGTGGCTGGGATACCCTGCCTGTTTGTCCCAAAGGGCCTTGTACCCAGCTTGACAGGCGCTGCGCTTCTCCTCGCCGGTCAGATACCACACCAGCCAATCGCCGCCCTCGATAATGCGGGATGCGGCCTGGTATACCTCTGGCGCCTCGCGCAGAATCTGCAGCGCCTTGGGAAAGAGCCATTCAGAGGAGATCTTGCCTCCGTAGCGCGCCAGGAAGGGTTCGCCCCGCTGCGAAGCCAGGTGGTTGATGTCGTCCGCCTCCGGCTGGGCAGCGTGATGCTTCCAGAGCTTGGGCCAGGCATGAGGTTGCGCGGCAAACTCTTCCCTCAGGCAGAGAGGAGTGCCGTCAGCCGCGGTGGGCAGCACCGTGCACGAGGTAAAATCGACGCCAATTCCCACCACCTGCTCCGGTCCGACCTTTGCCTCCCGGAGGGCGCGCGGCACGATCTGTTCTAAGGCGTGCAGCCAATCCCCGGGGTGCTGCAGTGCCCACGCGTCGCCCAACTTGACGCCGGACTTGGGGAGCTCCTGAGAGATGACCCCATGGGGATACTGCTCAACCGCGGTGGCAAGCTCTTCCCCTGAAGAGAGGTCGACCACCACAGCGCGCGCCGATTCTGTGCCGAAGTCGAGCCCCAGGCTCACCATCCTTCTGTCCATGGATCTCTCCTGAAGGGGTAGGGTCCGAGCTCAATCTCCCAGGCAAGTGCCGACACTGCGTGCCACGGCAATCAGTGGCGAGTCCAAGGGGACTTTGCGCGTCTTGCCTCCCACCTCTTTGATGGGGACGTGCTTCAGCTCGCCTCCCTGGATGCCCACCATGTGGCCAAAGTTGCCGTTCACCACCATCTTCACCGCTTCGACGCCGAAGCGCGTGGCAAGGATGCGGTCGTAGGCAGTCGGTACACCGCCCCGCAGCAGGTGGCCCAACACGGTGACCCGCGTCTCCACCTTGGTGCGTTGCTCAATATCCTTGGCCACCACGCTGCCGATGCCGCCCAGGCGGATCTTGTCCGGACTCCCTTCGATCAGCTCGCGCACCACCATCTTGCCGCCCTTGGGGGCTGCCGCCTCTGCGACGACCAGGATGCTGAAGCGGCTCCCCCGGAAGTTGCGCTCCTTCACTCGTTCGCAGACGATGTCGATGTCGTAGGGAATTTCCGGGATGAGGATAATGTCGCCGCCGCCGGCGATGCCGATGGTCAGGGCCAACCAGCCGGCATAGCGACCCATTACTTCCACTACCATGACGCGGTGGTGCGACTGGGCAGTGGTGTGCAGGCGGTCGATGGCTTCGGTGCCGGTGGCGACCGCCGAATCGAAACCAAACGTCACATCCGTACCGTACAGGTCGTTGTCGATGGTCTTCGGTACTCCGACTACCGGCAGGCCCTTGTCCATCATGCGCGCCGCCGCTGCCATGGTGCCGTCGCCGCCGATGCAGACCAGGGCATCCAACCCGAGGTTTTCGAAGTTATGCATCGCCTGGTCGGAGCGGTCGCGGTAGACCATCTTGCCGCCTTCCAGCATCGGATAGTTGAAAGGATCGGCCCGATTGGAGGTACCAAGGATGGTGCCGCCCCTCGTCAGGATGCCGGAGACCGCTGCATAGTCCAGATCCACGTAGCGGTTCTCGAGCAGGCCTTCGAACCCATCCATGAAACCCACCACTTCCATGTCGTATTCCAGCAGCGCAGTCTTGGTGACCGCGCGAATCACGGCATTGAGGCCGGGGCAGTCACCACCGCCGGTCAGCAGCGCCAATCGCATTCGTTTCTTCGGCATCTTCCTCTCCTCCACGTCCTCGTGCTAGGTGCAAGTGCAGGAATCCTTCGCTCGCCGTCTGGAATTGTGGTTCCGAGCAACTGGACGGCGCGAAAATATACACACTTACGGCCCAAATATCAAGGAAGAAATGCCCAGCGAATGGAGAGGAGGGTTTGCCGAGCCCAACGTAGCTCGAATGGCGTCATGGCCGGCTTCGTCCTTCCGGTCGTGACAAAGAGAGAGCGAGCGCCGAGGGCTTCTCGGAAGAGTGTGCTTCGGGGGTTTTGAGAGCCTGCCAAGCTGCGCCGGCCAGCCGCCCTGAAGCACAAAGAGGGTGATTACCTTCTCAGCGTGAGCTTCCTGACGAGGGAGGAGCGAGGTGTTTCAACCCGCAGGAAGTAGATGCCGCTGGGCAGGGGGCATCCCTGGCTGCCGAGCCCATCCCAGGTGAGCGTGTAAAGCCCGCGCGCCTGCTCACCCGCGAACAGCTGCCGGACCACTCTACCGAGAGGGTCATAGACTACCAGACGCACCTGCTGATGGCCGGGCAGCGCGTAGCGGATTAGTGCCGGTGGCGCACACGGGTTCGGGTAGAGCTCGCAGGAAAGCTCCTCAGTTGGCATGCGGCTCTGTCCTGGTCCAACAGCCGAGGAGGCTTCCTCGACCACCAGTCCGCACAGCAGCGTGGAGTCGCGGCCGGCAGCAAAGTGGATGTCCAACACACCATCGGTCACGGGCACTGGGTCCGCCACCAGCTGGAAGGCAACCACGTGACCGGCCTCCGCGGCCAGGTCCAACTCGCGGGCGACCGTGCGCCCTTCCACTACCACATCGAAGCGGCGCTGTCCTGGCGCCGTGAAGCGCGTCTCCGCAAATAACAAGGTCACGCGATAGTTGCCGGGCTGCACCCGCACCATGTAGCGCACCAGGCCACGGCGTTGCGCGCGATAGACCGCAGGTATCTCGGTCTGCGCAATTGGCACAGAAGCAGGCTCCTGCACTTTCTTGCCATCGGTGTAGCCGTACTCGCTGCGCTCGTTCCATTCCTGGTCGGGCAGAAAACCCTGGAAGGCCTCTCCACCCACGTTCACCTTCACCGGCAAAGAGAGCGGGGTGGCAGAGATAAGGTTGACCACCTGGCCGGTGAGTCTGTTGGGCTGCGGCGCTCGATCCTTGATCCCCATGACGACGAGGGTACCGGTGCTGTTCTCGAGCCCATGGGCCTCGAGGGTGACGGTGCGCAGGTCTTCGGCAAGCGAAGCGCGCGAAACGGTGGCGCCTGGGACGAGGAAATTGGCCGCCTTCTCAGCGCTCTCCTTGTCCACCTCCTCAGAAAAGCGAACCAGGACTCTGTCATTTTCCGCCCGTGCCCAGAGGACGGTGGGCGGTTTGTTGTCGACATACCCAAGGTTGAGCGGATCGGTGAGACAGAGGATCATCAGGCCGTCCTTGAAGACCACATTCTCCGGGACAAAGTCGCAGTCGTTGCCAGGAAAGGTGTGGGTGGCCTTCTCCCACCTGGACTGGTCCCAGCTGTCGAAGTGGTCCGTCCACTGATGCGTGAAATTGTGGTCAGTACCGGTGTCACCGACGCCGGGCGTGTAAGAGGCGTAGCTGACATAGTCATAGTAGGCAAAGCGGGGCAGGATGGCATCCGACCACGCTCCCACCCAATCGTGGTAGGCCGGGTTCCAGATGTTCATCATGATCTTCTGTGGGCGGCGCAAGGTGAGCACGTGCGGCTCGGTCTGCCGATACACTTCCTCCCCATCCACAAACCAGGCCACGTACTCTGGCGTCCACTCAATGGCGTAGACGTGAAAGCCCACATGCGGATTGAAAGGCACCCACTGGTGGCGGAGGTGGATCATCTGCCGCGGGGTGATGGTAGTAATCTGCACGTCGTCCGTGTACCTGCCGTGGATTTCGATGTCGATCTCGTTCCAGTTCTCCGTCGGGTCGATGTCGTTGTAGGTGAAAAAGGTCGACACATGACCGTCGCCTGCAGAGGCCTTGTAGCGTACCTCAAAGCGGCCGTACAGGTACGACTCGCGCGTGCGTAACTCGGCCCCCTTGTAGTTTTTGGCGTTGGTCGGTGCTACGAACCATGCCAAGAGAATGACGGAACAAGCAGCGCTCCACTTCATGGCAGATCCTCTTGCCGGCATCCTGACGGAAAGGGGAGGGGTGTTACCCTCCCATTTTGCGCCCATAGTCGAGAGGGTGGAGGGTGGTGAGCAGCGGGAACATCGGCACCACTACCGGGTACGGCGCCCCGCGTTGCAGGACCAACATGTCCAGACGCGTGAGTTTGAGGCGCTCGAAACGGTCCGTGTCGATCTCGATCTGGTCGCTGTACTTTTTCTGCAGTTCGCGCACGTAGGGGTTGAGGTGTTGTTCAATCACCGCGACATTCACCTGCGAGAGGTCATCTTCCTGGCCTCGGGCACGGAGGAAAAGGTTGCGCTGATAAAGGGCAAGAATGTGGTCTTGCCACATCTGCACGTTGCGCTGCACCGAGAGGGCCTTGTCGTATCCTCGCTTGTAAGCCTCTTGGGCAATGTACTTGTCGCGGATGAGGTCTGCAATGGCCAGGCGCAGCTGGGCGGGGAACTCGCCTCTCTTGATGTGCCGCGTTCGGAACACCAGCGGATGCGCGTCGAGCTCCTTTTCCAGGTCCGCCACGGTCCACGTCGTGCCGTCGATGCGTAGCAGCGGGAGAGCGCGTAACTGGGCGATGTCGTCACCAAAGCGGTCGACGACGAGCTCTTCGTCCCCCTGTTGCCAGAAGTTCCGGTTGAAGGCTTGCCTCTTCTCTTGTGGCGAGGCCAAGAAGAGCGGCGCCAGGGTGGCGGCCAGACGGTAGAAGGTGTCCTCCACCAGAACCATCTTCTTGCCGCGCATGACCTTCTGGACGAACTGCAGGTAGGCGTGCTCGGCGCGCTCCTGGCGGATCGCCTCTTCCACATCGGTCCACTGTTGGCGCATCTGGGTGTCCGAGAGGAGGAGCGCCTGCTTCCAGCCCTGCACTTGCATCACCGTATACAGGGTGTCGTCGATCTGCACCGGGCCGATGACGTCCCCCTGGGCAAATGGCTTAGAGAAGAGCGCCCGCCTGATGGCCTCGTGTTCGGCGCGGCTCCAGGCGACCTCGCGCTCGGGTATCAGGCCCACGCCTCCAACTAAGGGGAACCCTTGGGCGAACGAGCCGCCGGAGGTAAAATGCTGGCGCAGCACTTCGGCGAGGCTGTCGCCACTGAACGAGTAATAGGCAACTCGATAGGTGCGTGTGGACGCCTGAAAACGGGGGGCGACATCTTTTGGCTTCAGCCTCACTCGCGTGTAAAAGTCGCGGTAGAACAACCACTGGCGCATGGCCTGCTCCTGGCGGCCGCGCAGATAGGCACGGAACTGTGCGTTGCTGAGGAGCTCATTCTCTGTCCCCGCCTCCAGGGCGAGCAGCTTTTCGGCAATGAGGGTGTTGAGGACGATCTTGCGGTGGACGTAACTGTCGCCCCGGCAGTACGGAGGGCGCGGTGTGTACTCGGCGCGACGAAGGAACTCATCCACCGTGATCACGCGGTCGCCTACGCGCGCTAAGGGCACCTCGGCGGGCAATTCGGGCTTCTTGTGGCAAGCGAGCGTGACGAGCGCCGCCGTGAGCAGGACAAGCAGCACGCTCACCAGCCAAGCCAGCCAACGCTGCTGTGCAAACACCCCCGGGGTGATCTTTCTGCGCATGGCAAAGTTCAAAAGAGGACTCCTATGGTGTACGCGTGCACTTTGCCGAGGATGCCCAGACCGCGGTAGGCGTACTCAAACTTGAGCGCAGTGTTGTGCATCATGTAGATCGTGGCGCCGCCCCCGAAGGCCAGACCGTATTCTGAGTCCTCCATGAACAGTGCCTTGTAGCCAGCACGGAGGAAGAAGGAACCGGTGGCGGGCAGGACCCATTGGTACTGTGCCCCCACGTTCACCGACTCGCTGTTGTTGTTGGGATGCAGAGCGTCAATTGCCAAGGTCAAGCGGTGACGCTCCCGCACCAACGGGTGAACGGCCACGCCGATCCTGAAAAGCAGAGGCAACTCCCAGGACTCGAGGCGGAATTGGCCGCGGACGTCCCGGTAATTGCCTTGCTCCAGCGGCAAGATGTCGATCGGCTGCAATAGGTCCATGCCGTCGTAGCGCATTTTCGTGCCAAAGTTGGAGATGCTCATGCCGATGCTCATCCCGTCGGACCGTTCGCCCGTCGCCGAGAAGAAGTGGGTCTGCAGCAGGACCCCCAAGTCGGCGGCCACGGCGTAGGCGCCCACGTGCCAGATCTGGGAGGACACGTACTTTGCCGAGGCGCCAAATGAGAACCACTGCGCCAGTCGCCGAGAATAGGAAAAGGCAAAGGCAAAGTCGGTGGCGCTGAAAGTTTCGCCTGTCCCCTCCTGGCTGGCCACAGTGGTGACCTCCATTTCGCCGTAGCCAGTGTGGTAGAGGCTCAAGGCAAAGGTTCCCAGGCGCGGCAACACCAGGCCAACAGCCGCGGCCGAGGTGTTGATGTCCAATAGCCACGGCTGGTAGGTGAACTGCGCCTCGCTGCGCGCCATGTACCCCAGCCCGGCTGGGTTCCAATAGGTGGCAGAGAGGTCTGTGGCGACGCCCACGTAGGCATCGCCCATGGCGGCCCCGGCGCAGCCGAAGCCTATCTCCAAGAAGTTGGCGGCCGTGGTCCCTGCCCGGTGCGGCTTCTGGCCGTAGGAGAGGGAGTACCAGGCTAGACAGAGGACTGCGACCGCCGTCCCCACTCGCTGCCAGTTGCTGTTCATCATATCGCCCTCATGTGCTATTTCGTCTTGCGTCTGGCTCACTTGATGATGGCAAACTTGCCCATCTGCTCATCACCAGTGGCGTGGGCCTTCACATGGTAGAGGTACATCCCGGCGGCCACCTCCAGGCCCTCCTTGGTGAGCAGGTCCCAATGGGCGGTGCCATCGTCGAGGGGATTGTCCACCTCCAACACATCCACCAGCACGCCGCTGACCGTGAAGATTTTGATGGTGCATCTGGCGGGCAGGTGGGTGAACATCAGTCGGCGACGCTGGTTCAAGCGCCAATTGGATACCGCCGGCTCCATGGCATTGGTGGCCACATACGGGTTGGGCACGACTTTGATAGTGCGCATGGTCTGGCGCAGGGCGGCCACATCCAAGGGGCCGGCCTCACTGACCTTGAACGACAGGGTGTCGCCGGAGAAAAACGGCCGCCTAAAGGTGACTCGATACACGTCATTGGGTTTCGGGAGTCGGCTGCTGTCGCCAGCTACAGTGAAGTCCAGGATGAAGGCGGTCCCTGCCCACTTGTTATCGGTGGTCACGGGGCCAACCAGCACGCGGTCCTGGAGAATGTCGAAACGGAGGTTGGCATTTCTGTCCTGTACCACAAGGTCCAGGAGCTCAGGGGCGCCTCCCGGGCCGGCGAACGAGCGGTTCACCACGTAGAAGCTGAAGGGCAGATTGACCAACAGCGCAGAGCGACTGACCCGTTGCCCAGTCTCGTCGCGCATGGTCTTGGTGCTCACCCTGCCCACATATGCGGAGTCATTGCCGGTGAACACGATTTCATAGTCCCAGGGGAATAAGTTGCTCTCGGGTGTTTGCACCAGCCGCATCGGGCTTGAGCCCACCAACCACCCGCTACGCGCCACGTCCAGTTCGGCGGTGATGACCGGATGCAACATTTTCAAGCGCACGCCGTCGAAGATATCGGTGTAGATCTCTTGGCCGGCGACGAAGTGGGAGTACGGCTTGAGGACGGAATCCACGCGCGCGATGTTGTTGTAGGCGAAGCGAAGCGGGGTCTCTTCGTAGACCAAGGCATTGTCCGCAGTGACGTCGAACACGTGAATGCCGCTGGTGGTGTAAAGCAGGCCGTGGGCATAGTTGGCCACCGCCGAGAGCGTGTCGATGGTGAAGGTCACCTTGTAGGTGTGTCCGGTCTTCAGGCTCTTCTCGGCCAGGATCTCCGGCTCGATGGAGCCGCAACCAAAGATCAAGCCCTCGCCCTGGCTTCCTACGGTGGGCGGCACGTAGCCAGCAGCCGTTTGATGCGGGGTGACGATCTGCACGTTCTTGCCGACCGCTCGCACTTCCTCAGCCTCGTCCAGATCGATGTAGATGCTGTTTTCTGAGGGAGCGATGCCGGGCCCGATATTCACCGCCCCAGAGTCGTAGGCGACCAGCGCGTAGTAGTAAGTGCGCCCGTTCTGCACTTCGCGGTCGATGAAGTAATGGGTGATGCCCGAGTCGTCGCCGAGGTAGTAGCCGGCACCGTTCACTAGGCCGTAGTTGGTGAAGCCGCGCTTGCCGTCCTTCAGGTCACACTGAAAAATCGGCTTGCGGAACATCGGCGTGCCGTACCCGTCGGTGATGACCTCGCAATCGGACATCTTCTTGTCGGTGGCGCGGAAGAGTTTGTAGCCCTGGAAATCGTTGACGTTCTTGAGAAACGGGTCACGCGTGCGCGTATCCGCGACGTTGTCCCAGGTGAGGATCACGTAGCCATCTCCCGGGGTGGCGGTCAACGTGGGCATCTCAGGCGGCTTGGCGAAGCGGTAGTCGCTTTCGTAGACGACCTGCACAATGCGCTTGACCTCGAAGAGGGCAGGTGCGCTGTGTTGTGCCGAATTCAGGCCTTCCAGGGGGTCATAAGAATGGAGCTCGGACATGGAGATGCGTTCGGTGCGCCCTTTGTACAGCGGGAACGGCCCCGAGGCAAAGACCTCGATGAGGTTGGAGATCTTCCCATAGTACTCGACGAGTGTGTCGGAGGCCATGATCTCCCACATCGATTTGTCACCGCGGAACCAGCGGTAGTCGGAGGCGTGGCTGGGCACCGGGAAGAGCAGGAAGGCGGTGAGGCCGATCATGTCGGATTCGGAGACGTCGGTTTCCGCGAAGTTTGGTTCTGCTTGTCCCTCCACGCGGTCAGGGCGGTGGTTGCACTCGCCTTCGTCTGGACCGGTGTAGTTGAGTTCGGCAGGGCCGACCCCATCCAGCCCCACGTCATCGCCTGGATTTTCAGTTATCTGATACGCGCCATCGCCGTTGCGGTCCTCGCCGTCTTGCCAATCCTGGTCCTCGTCGGCATCCCAGTGCGGACGGAGATCCTCGACCTTCAGGTTGTAGAAAGAAAGGAAGGCGCTCAAGTCTGCGATGCCCTCGGTGGGTCCGATGATTCTCGTGGCGTCGTTGTCGCGCTTTTCGTCAATCAGCCCGTCCTCGTCGTTATCCACCCCGTCCCAGCCAATGCCCGGGCTTTCCAGGTAGGCAAAGCCCATGGTGCCCGTGGGCAACCCTCCCTGTCCAATACCGTCCACGTCCCAGGAGTAGGCCATATCCACCTTCTTGTCGAAGAAGCCGAGCTCGTCGTCGCTCTCGCCACCGATGGCGTTGTCGACCCAGTAGCCGAAGCAGACCTGGGGCAGGTCGTAGTCAGAGATGTTGGCGATGGTGTATTCCCAGAAGATGGCGTCCCGCGCTTGCGGGTTGTTCCACTGGAAGCCGCGCTGTTCGACGCGGATGCCGATGCCACCCCACGGTTTGCCCTTCTGGATGGTCACCTGCGGACGGATGTCGCCAATCCTGACGCCGGGGCGGGGATAGTACTTCACCCGATCCTCGGGCCCGAGGTACTCCTGGTCCTGGGCATCGTTGGCGACGAAATAGGTCTCCAGGTCGGCTTCCATTTTGCCGCGGCCGAACCGCCCGTCCCACTCACCAGGCCAATGGAGGAGATGATCGGTGTAGGGCCACCCTTGGGGCGGCCACGAGTCGGGCCGGTTGCTCATGGCCGGATATTCGCCCGCTTCGTTGAAGTAGCCGAACACGGGATAGAGACCCCATTCGATGGTGCCGGTGGGGTCGCGATCCATCTCCTCGCGGTAGCTGGTCTGCAAGAAGTAGAGCGTGTCCAGGTCCTTGCGTGTGCTGATCTGCACCGGGTCGGTGACTGGGATGGAATCGTTCTCCACGAAGACCCGCGCCCCGATGAGCAGGCCGACGCCGTCGGTCATGCGCACGCCGCTCATGTTGTTCGGCCAGCGCGACCACTGCGAGCCCACCACGCCCGAAACCCACTTGGCCAGCTCGGTCGTGTTCTTGAAGTAGATGAAGACCCGATTCCCGGTCATGTACCCCTCCCTTATGGCGGCGATGTCGCCGGCAGGGTCATCGGGTCCCTCGTACTTTCGCCCCTGAGCGAAGAGCAGACTGCTTAGCGCACAGAGCAACGCCAAGGCGATTCCCGCGAATTTGGCTGACTTGAGCATTTGGCATTCACCTCTTTGTCTGAACGACCTTGCCTCGGATAACAACTCTTCTTGCTGTGCCGTGCCTTCAGAACACCAGGCCGATGCCGAACTTGACCAGCCGCGGCGCCGCGAACATTGAGGGGTTGTGCACCCGATCCATGTAGTCGTTAAAGTCGCTGCGATGCCCCGCAATGTCAGAGGGACGCACCACTGCCGTGTACGCGCGGCCAGTCTGGCTGTTCACCCACACTTCGTTGAGCCTGTCTAAGAGATTGTAGACGTTCAGGGTCAATCGGCACTTGAACGACGCGGACAATGGAATCGTGTAGAAGCTGCTCATGTCGACGCTCACGCGGGCCGGTCGCCAAGCGTTGTTGGGATAGAGATTCACCCGTGCCAGCATGCTTTCGGGCAAGGGATCCCAGGTGTACGGAGCACCGGAGTTGTAGTAGCCGGTGAGTGTGGCCCCGTAGCGGGCAGTGTTGTAGCCTACCGTGACGTTGAGCGTGTGGCGCTGGTCCCAGCTCATGGGGATCAGCCGCACCACAGGGTCCATGCTGTTGCCAGCACGGTCGAAGGTCTGCGTCGGATAGTCAGCATTGCCGCGCGTGTACTGCAGCGTATAGTTGAGATAGGCGGAAAGTGGGCCCCGCACAAAGTCGTACTTGACCTCCAGGCCTTTGGCGTTGCCATAGTCCTTGTTGCTGTAAAGGCCGTACTCAATCTGGTTGAAGGTGGTGATGACCTTGGCACTGAGGAGGTCGTAGATGTCACGATAGAAGAGCGCCACCTCCAAGCCCATGCCGGGGATGAGCTCTTGCCAGAGCCCGACCTCGTACTGCACGGTTTTCTCAGCCTTCAGTTGCGGGTTGCCCATGACGGTCACAAAATCGGTGGGCGCCACCCTGAAGTCGTGATTCTGGTAGAGGGCGTACAACGGCGGCATCTGGAAGAAGTGCCCATAGCTGAAGCGCAGGAGGGCAGTTCTTCCAAGCTGGTAGGAGAGGCCAAAGCGCGGGCTGATCTGCACCTTCGGGTCTGCCTTTGGATAGGTGGACATGCGGGACGGGTCATCGAACGTGAGCTGGTTGGCCGGATTGCGGAGTTGCGAGGGGTAGACCGTCCGCGGGTCGAAATAGTCATAGCGCACCCCCACGTTGATGACCATCTCGTCGAATTCCATCTTGTCTTGTACATACGCGGAGAATTCGACAGGCTTGACCCGGTACAAGTCGGTGTAGATGGAAGAGTCGGGCAGCACCACAGGCTGGTAGAGCTCGCTTTCCAGGTCGGTGTTGTAATAGAGGTTGCGAATTTCTTTGTACCGATTGTGCAGGTCGTAGCGGGTCACCTGGAAGCCACTCTTCAGGCTGTGCCGAGAGGTAGCCTGCCAGGTTACGTCGTATTTGACAGACTGCTCCCGCATCAGCCGCTCGTCATGGCCTTTTTGTTGGCCCCCGGTGAAAAAGCCGGGACCGGTGTCGCGCAGGAACTTGTCGTGCACATATCTCTTGTCCAGTGGGTCCTTGAACACGTACCAGCCGTGGTCATGGTAAAGGGCCGAGAGCTTGAGCTCGTAGAAAAGGCGTGGCGAGAGCATATGGTTGAGCTGCAGCGCTCCCATATGGGCATCGCGGTGGGTGGCAGCCATGCCGTCCGGGTTGTACTTGAAGGCATGGTTGTAGTCGTGCCACTCGTCGCGGTTGAGTGTGTAGAGGAGGCCCAACTTGAGGTTGGGCGTCGGCCGCCAGGAAAGCTTGCCCATGAGAGAGAGATTCTTGCTGCGGTTCATGGGCACGTAGGCGCTGTCGCCAGTATGCTCGGAGTACCACTGCGCTGGGTTATCGGATTCGAAATTGCTGTAGTCAGAGGGACGAAAGCGGCGCACGCCGTTGAGGTGGTTCTTATTGTCCTGATAGCGAAAGTCGGCAAGAAAAGTGAGCTGCTCGCCCAGGAGCGGCCCGCTCAGCTGCGCCTTGTAGTCCTGGTTGCGCGTGAGCTCTTCGTCGCGCAGCCCGATGAAGATGTCCTTGTGCGTGGTGAGAAAGTTGGCCAGGTCAGCGGAGAGCGCGCCGTGCAATTGACTGCCGCCGTCCTTGGTGACGGCGTTAACCACACCGCTCATGGCCCTGCCGTACTCGGCATTGAAGGTGCCGGTAATGACCTCGAGGTCAGCGATGGCGGTGGGCTCAAGGTCCACGTGCCGCCCGGAGCCACCGAACGACTCGGTCACCTTCATGCCGTCGATGAGGTAGGCAACCTCGGTGAGGCGACCTCCTCGAAAATGGCCTTCCACCACGCCGGCCTGCAGGCCGATGACCGCTCCGACGTTCTCCACCGGGAGGATATCCATGAGTTCGGAGGAGACATTGCGGATGGAGCTGGTCTGGTCCTTCTTGATGACCACCCGCTCTGCCTGCACGACAACTTCTTTGCCTTCAAGCACGGTGGGGTTCAGGCGGATTGTCACCTCCTCGGTGCGGTTGACGGAGACCCGAACGTTTTGCAGGTGCACGGCCTCGTAGCCGATCATCGTGGCACGCAGGGTGTAGGTGCCGGGTGGCATGTTGAGGATGAAAAACTGCCCGTTCTCGTCGGTGGCGGCCCCTCTGGTGGTGCCTTCAACGACGACGTTCACCCCAGGCAACGGGCCGCCCGTGCTGGCATCCAGTACCCGGCCGACGATCTTGCCTGTGGTTTGCGCCCCCGCCAGTGGGGCAAAGGCCAGCAACGCGGTCGCCAGCACGATAAACGATGTCATCTGTCCACGGCGCATAGCTCTGTCCTTGCATGGTATGCTCAGCTGGACTCCAAAGGAGTCGGTGTTTGATACGGGAAGACGGCACTTCCGGCGTCCTTTGCCTCTCGATGCGCACGCTGCCCAGCCTGGTCAACCCCGCCGCTGGGCGACGGGGTTGCCCACTACGGCTGACTGGAGGAGGCAGCACCTAACGCATCAGCACCATTTTCTTGGCCTGCACAAAGTCGCCTGCCCGCAGGCGATAGATGTACACGCCGGACGGCAACCCCTCAGCGTTCACGGTCACCGAGTGCGTCCCCTCCGGCTTCAGCTCGTCCACCAGGGTCCTCACCTTCTGCCCCAAGGGGTTGTAGAGCTCTAACTTTACCACCCCTGGCTTCTGCAGGGTGAAGGTGATGACGGTGGCCGGGTTGAACGGGTTCGGGTAGTTCTGGCGAAGCTCGTAGGCCAACACCGTCTTGGCTTTCGGGCCTGTCGGCACCTCGGTGCGGACAAACATGGTGTCGCCTATCCAGGTGTAGGTCCACTCCTGCGGGTTCTGCCACTGGTGGTCGGTGCTCACCGGTGACAGCCCAAGATTGCCCTGCCACGTGCCCCCATCGTTGTCGTGGAAGTAGAGGTCGATGGGGATGCGCATGCCGCGTACTGGGTGGAAGCGGACGTCATCTTGCACTGGCAGCGAGTCCAGCGGTATCTTCGCCTCCAGCACGTAGTCTCTCCCGCCGAGATCGGAGAAGTAGTAGTTCTCGTGCTCCGGGGTGTAGAGCGTGCCGCCACCCGAATAATCGAGCTGCAGGCGGTCTTGCACAAAGTAGATGATGTAATCGGGTTCGGCACCGCGCTTGATGGCGCTATGCTGCAGGCCCCGCTGGTCGTAAAGGCCAATGAACATCTGGAAGGCGTCCTGATCCCACCAGTTGCCCGGGCCGTAGAAGTAGGAGTCATCCACCACATCTGCGGCGACGTAGAGGAAGGTGTCGTCCACCGCCAAGTAGACCGTGCCCGTCAGGTCGGCTTCGTTGTTGACATCGCCCACTGGCACATGGTGGGTCTCCGGCTTGATCACGAACGGCATGATGCCGCTGGCGTCCCACTCACCCAAGTCGCCGTCAGCCGCAAAATTGGCCGGCGGCTCCAGCGAAATGGTGGCGATGCCTTGCGCGGTGTTGGTGGCTGGTCCGGACAGGCCCAAGGCGCTGACGTTGCCAGCAGCATCCTTGCACTCCACCGCATAGTAGTAGGTCAGCTCCTTGTCCACCAGCGGATGGTAGAGCCAGTGCGTCACCGCCTGGGTATTCTCCGGCACCTTGGCTGCCACCACGTCCAACCCGGCCAAGTTGGCAGGGTCGATGGGCTGCAGGCTGGCGTAGACCGTGTAAGTCTCGTCCTTTTCGCCGGGGACGTCTTGCCATATCACCAGGTTGTAGTAGGCTCCTGCGACGCCGCGGACGTTCTGCGGTGCCTCTGGTGCCGTGATGTCGATGGGCGGGTTACCGGTCCAGATGTCGTCCAGGTAGACCTCCTTGCCCAGACCGCTGGCCTCCTTGATGTTAAATTTGAGCCCGGCTACTTTGGTGCAGTCCATCTCGCCCCCTTGCCACTGGTTGGTCGTGGGGTTCCAACCGCCGGCAAAGCGGTTAAAGTCCTTGAGGGCGATCTTTACCTGCTTCCAGGTGCCATCGTAGCCCACCGCCGCTTCCTCCAGGAGGTAGATGGCGTTGTACTCCAGGTCCGGTTCCACGCCCCAGCCGTCTTCATCCGGGTCGAAGAGCACTACCTCCAGCTGCCCCAGCCCGGCGTTGGCTTTAATCTTGAACTGCAAGGAGTCGGTGCGCCACGACGCCTGGAGGTTCTTGGGCGAGGCCAGGAAGAGGCCCATACCGTCGCCCAGTGCCCACGACTCAGTTGGTGTCCTCCACAGGATGGAGCGCGTGCCTGGGGTGGAGGCCTCGACATCGGTCACCTCGGCTGAGCCTGTGCCGCTCCAGCCGCCCCACAGGGTCACATTGCCGGGCACCTCCCGCCCGTTGAAGAAGATGATTTCCACACGAGTGGGCGAGAACAGGGCCAGATGGTCGAGGATCACGGTGCCAGTACACACATCTCCTGCACCGCTCCCGCTGATGGAGAACTCGAAGGAGAAACCCTTGATCTTGTCCAAGTCCAGGATGTCGTTTCCCTGGATTCCTGCCCAACCGGTGCGATTGAAAGCGCCGCCACCCCACTCATCCAAATTGGGGTCGAATCTGCCGTCCAGCAGCGGCATGGCGATGCGATGCCAGCCGGGGGCGTTGTCCAAGACGTAGTGGAACGAGTAGTAGTACTCCGACTCCATCACGTTGTAGGTCTTCACCCCGTTGGGCGAATCGCTCACGTCGTGCAGGTTGAACCTCAGGTGCACGCGCCCAGGCAGCGACTGCGGCGTTTCGTTGTAGTACCAGAACATCACCGAGTCGTAGGCGGACCAGTCGTAGAGCCCGTTGGAGTCTGGGTTCCAGTGCTCCAGCTTCACGTAGCCCCCCCAGCTTTCGATGTCGTGCACGCTGTATTCCAGGCGCATGGCGCCGGCCCCCTCTTCTGCCGGACTCGGCACATAGCTGACCTTCAGCCAGCACTTGGCAGAGTCGGCGTGCTCGCTGGTCTGATAGTGCTGCCCGCCGTGGTTGGGGAAATAGGCCCAGTAGTTCGTGTCTGCCGGTGCCGCGTCAAAGCTGTTGATCATAAGCTCTTGGGCAACCGCCAAGAATGGGGCCGCCAGCAAAGCAGCAACAAGCAAAACTGTCTTCATAGGACGGACCTCCTGTTTCTTTTGGCGTCATCTGACAACTCTTCACACTTTGTGGAGCATCAGGCCGCGCCATCACCTCCTTTCTTCACCTCTTACCGAAAGCCTTGGCATCCACCGAAAAGTCTCGCCTCTCACCTCCTTTCGTCTGCCTGGTGAAACGTTCAGCATGCTGTTCTGCATCTCCCTCGGCTCACCGGAAGTAAATGCGCAGCGTATCGAAAATGGCCCGAGCCGCCAGCGAATCGATGTCGCCCACTCTGCGACTGACGCGGAAGATGCCCCACCACTCCTCGTTGGAGAAGCCGTCAGGGTGCGCAGAGGAGGCATATCCACCGAGGTCGTGTGACCAGGGATCCCCCGCTTTCCACCACTCGTCGGAGTAGGCCATCAGGGTGGCGCCAATGCAGAAGGGGTAGCGCTTCATTTCCAGAAGTCGATTTCTTGCAAAGGTGGCCTGGGTGAGCTCATACTCGCAACCATTGCGGTTGTCATAGGCATCGATGCCGTATTCCGAGATCCACAGGGGCTTGGACGAGAAGGCCGAGTAGAGGAGGAAGGTGGGCCCGAACCCTTCCCGGTCCGACTTGTACAGGTTTAACCCCCAGATGTCGAGATACGGTAGATCGCTGTCGCGGGCCAAGTAGTCAGCAAGGCCTATGCGCGTGCGGTCGCCATTGGGACAAGCAACCGGGTGGTAACCGGCACCTTCAGCAAGAAAGGCGGTCACCGCCAGGTCCTCGACCAGGGAGTACCAGGCCCAGTTGTCGCCATTGGTCAGGTTCTGCTCGTTGCCCAACGACCAGGCCAAGAGCGCCGGGTGGTCCTTGATGGTGCGCACGTACTGCTCGAATTCCTCGATGATTCCCAGACGTTCACGTGGGGCGAAAAAGTCCGCCTCGGTGGACACCCAGAACCCGGCGAGCACTTTCAGGCCGCAGCGGTCTGCCTGGTCGAGGAGGAGCTGCTCCGCCTTGCCCCAGGTGCGGATGGCGTTGCAGTTCATCGTGCGTAGAAGGGGCATGTCTCGTGCGTACACTCGTTCCGGAAAAACC
>JACIZP010000346.1 GCA_014359355.1 Calditrichota bacterium
CCGTTCACCACGCAGACGTAGGCAATGGCCCCCCGGTAACTGTTGAACATGGAATCGAAAATGAGCGCCTGAAGAGGAGCCGAGACGTCGCCTCGAGGTGGCGGGATGCGAGCAACAACTGCCTCCAGCACCTCGACTACGCCGAGGCCGTGTTTGGCACTCACCAGGAGGATCTCTTGCTCGGCGATGCCGAGGATCTCCACAATCTGGCGTTTGACAAGCTCCACTTGCGCGTTGGAGAGATCGATTTTGTTGATGACTGGCACGATTTCGAGGTCGTTTTCCAAGGCCAGATAGAGGTTGCTAATGGTCTGCGCCTCAACTCCTTGGGCAGCATCCACGACCAGAATGGCCCCTTCGCAGGCTGCCAGGCTGCGCGAAACCTCGTAGGAAAAATCCACGTGGCCAGGGGTGTCGATAAGGTTGAGGGTGTACTGCTGCCCGTCGCGCGCCGTGTAGTGCATGGTCACGGCATGCGACTTGATGGTGATGCCGCGCTCGCGTTCCAAGTCCATGTTGTCCAACACCTGGTCGACCATCTCCTCTCTGCTCAGCGTGCCGGTGAGCTCAAGGAGGCGGTCCGCCAGGGTCGACTTGCCATGGTCGATGTGGGCGATGATGCAAAAGTTGCGAATCTTGTCACTGATCATACACGCTCCAACGGCAAAACGACGCGCCTAATTTATCAAATAACATGCAGGAAATCAACCTCATTGTGCCGGCGTGAGGTGAGCGAGAGGTAAATAGACGTGGCCTTCCGGCGATCCGCTCACTCGGCATTGCGAAACGGCAGGATTTGGTCGTGAGGCTCCGGTGTGTGGTTGTGGCGTCCGGAAAACGCTGAGCGCTGCAGGCTCGATCCTAAGGCGGGCTCAAGCAACCGGTGGAGGAACCGACATACCCCGTGGTGTGCCTGGGTCAACAGCAGACCCTGCCGAGGGCTGGCGCTTCTCTTGTAGCAGTCTTGTGCCGAAGTCGCAGATTGCCGTGGGATGTATCGAGGACGCGCCGCCAGAAAGCAGCCGCTGCCAGAACCGACTTGCCGCAGAAACCTATGCTCGTCGTAGCATGGAAGCCGCACACCCAGCCTTTGGGCGACTCTGGCGCCGAATGGCCACGGTCCCACCGGGGCGGTGGCACTTCTGCCGCTCGGACGAAAAGGGGCCGCCCTCCGACGTCGTGGACTGGGAACCTGTGCCGCGGGCTGGTGTTCGGGGTGATGTCCTCGTTTGTTACCGCGCGCCAGTCGGGATGGTTACCTCACCAGGAGTGCCTTTGTCCAGGACACGTTGCGGTCCGAAGTCAGGCGGCAGAAGTAGAGACCGCTGGGCAGACCGGCTGCCGCCCACTGGACCACGTGGTCGCCGGGCTCGTAGACGCCGCTGAGGAGAGTTGCTACCTTTCGGCCGCGGGCGTCAAAGACCTCCAGGGTGACGTGGCCCACATGGGCCAGCAGCATGTGCATGGTGGCGGTGGCGTTGAAGGGATTGGGGTAAATATGCCCCAACAAGCACTCGCTCGGTGCCAGGGACGCAGCAAGCCCCACGGCTGTGCTGCGTCCCAAGGTGTCGACCTTCGCGACATAGAGATCCGCATTTCCAAGGGAAATGGAATAGAAGGGGTCAGAATTCGCGTCTTTCCATCCCGCAATAAGGATTCCGCCATCGCATGTCGGGATGATCGAATAGGGGTCATCGTTGAGCGGCCACCCCCACCACTTCGTCCACAGGGTGTCGCCTGTGCTGGTGAGGCGAAGGAGCCACCAGTTGTCATAGTTCATCTGCGGTGTCTGTACCCCCTGGGAGTAGGCGGCCAGGTAATATCCACCATCTCTGCTCTGGAAAATGCTCAGCCCTCCGTCGTATCGGTGGGGGTAACCGATGGTCTTGCTCCAGCTGATCTCCCCCTCCTGGTCCAGTTTCACCAGCCAGACGTCAGGGGCGGGAAAAGTGTCGCTCATGCAGGTGGCACCACAGAGTATGGCGCCGCCGTCTTGAGTAGCCGCCTCTTGGCTGAAGATGTTCCTCTTGCCCTGATCAAACACACGGCGTTTGAGCAGATTGCCCGCGGCGTCGATAAGAAAATAGCTGCAGAAGCTTTCCTGGAGCAATTTTCCACAATTGGCAACGCAGCTCGTCGCAGTGAGGAGGTAACCGCCAGACCGGAAGGGAATGATCCCCGTCCCGGCGTCTTCAAAACCGAAGTCATAGGTTCTGGTCCAGAGGGTGTCACCCTGGGCATCCAGCTTCAGGAGCCACACGTCCTTGCCGCCGTTCTGCGTGCCGGAGGACTCGGTGTCGCCCAGAATCATGTAGCTGCCATCCGAGTTCACGAGAATCTCGTTGCCGTTGTCTTCTTTGTTACCGCCGTACCTCTTGTCAATGAGGCAGTTGCCGTCCTGGTCGTACTTGAGGAACCAGAGCTGTCGCCCAAAAGGGGCGTGGTAGCGGGTTCCGGTCAGCAGGAGTTCGTCGTTGGGCCCGAGGGCAATTCCCCATAGGAAGTCGCCTGCTCCCCCAAGTCCGGTACTGCCCACTTGTCGCGTCCACAGCGTGTCGCCGCTTGCAGAGAGCTTGATGATCAGACCGTCGATGTCCCACGGGGTAGCGCCCATGGTGAACCCGCACAGGACATAGTCGCCTGACGGAGTTTCCACTACCCTGCCGGTGGCGAACTCGGCTCGGTCGGGTCGACCGTACTGCCGCTCCCACAAGCTGATCTGGCCTTGGCTTGCTGCCGCTACGCAGATGAACAACAGCAGCGGTGGCAGAAATCTCATGGGAGTGCCCTCCGGTTATCTCAGAATCTGCATCGTCTTGCTCACCACGAAAGGGCCGGCGTGGAGACGACAGAGGTATGACCCGCTGGGTAGCCCCTCAGTGGACAAGACAACACTGTGTTCGCCGGCACGCAGGTCTGCATCCACCACCTTGGCCACGCTGCGGCCGAGAAGGTCGAAAACCTCGAGTTGGACGTGCGCATCCTGCCCAAGAGAGAAGCCAAAAATGGTGGCGGCGCTGAATGGATTCGGATAGTTCTGCCAAAGACGCGGAGCCAGTGGCGAGGAGAAAGCAGTCTTTTCCACGCCGGTGAGCGTTGCGTCGAGCTGAGGCAAGGTGTTGCCGGTGAACGTCCGATCGGCCAGCTCGTAAATCGCCGCAGCCACCGTGACATTAGTCGGAAGAGAGTTGGGGTCAGGTTCGAGTGCCGAGCGGATCGTCAGGTGATCGAGTGGCACGAAGGCGTCGTTGTCCGCCGCCGAGGGAACCGCATGCCCAAGGGCGTGCTCTACGTACGCACGATCGGGGTTGAGACGCACCAGCCGGGCACCCGCCGCACGCAATCCTTCATACTGAGTGAGCACGTGTGGGTGGTCGGGCGCGTTCTGCACGTGGTCGGTCTCTGAGGCGACAACCAGGAACATGAGGTGGGGGAGCAAGCGCACGACTTCGGAGAGCCAACCCTCGGCATTGCGATATTGCCAGAAGGCCTCAGTCTCCGCAGGCGAAGCAATGTGGGAAGGGGGTGGCAGTGGGAGCAGATGCCTTTCTACCGCTTCACGAATGACGCGGTTGGAGTAGTAGACCTTTGCCCCAGCGGGGGTCCCCCACAGATGAGGGTTGAGGACAAAATCGCTTCCGGTGTCCAGTGCGCCGTTGCGGTTGATGTCAAAGTACAGCCCCCCGCGCAGCGCAGGCACCTCGCGAGCTACCTGCAATGTGTCGTCCCAAGTCAACGAACTCATGTCCCACATGCCACTGTTGGGATCGTAAGCCGGATTGACCAAAGGATTGGGGTAGGGGCTCGCGAGACGCCCGCCACACTCGGCGTTGGCCATGCCATCGCCCACCGGCGACTCCCAGTTCACGATCCAGGCGAGTCCGGTGAGCTCGCTCCCGTGTACGCCTGCCACGCCCAGGGTGGCATTGCCGCCGTTGGACCAGCCGACCATGCCGACATTGGTGCTCAGAGGCACAATGGGAGCGACCAGTTCGGCGAGACTCCTGCCGGAGGTGTCGGTGCTCAGGCCGAGGGCAAAACGCACTATGTCGCGGAGAGCCTTCAGGCAGTTGCTGCCGCGCTCATCATAGATGCCGCCACTGGCTGTTGCCCCTGTGCCGCCACCCGGGAAGTTGAAGCGGATCTCGATACAGCCCGACAGCGACCAGGGCGGCGACGCGACAGAAAGGCCTCCCGGGGCAAAGCCGCCCGGAACATGGATGACAACGGGCGCGCCGAGGGAGCCGTAACGGGCGCTTGCCGGCACAGTGATGCGGATGAATATCCCTTGCGCTCCCCCGGCCTCGGAGGCGAGGCGCGTGTCAACTGTGGTCTGGGCCCAACCCTCCGCCACCAGTAGGACGAGAGCAACACAGCCGAGAGAACGCATACCAGCGCACCTCCTTTCGCTTGTCCTGGCGCAGATCAATCGCCTTCTCTATGGCTCCATTCTGACTGCATGCAGAGGGGATGGTGAGGAGGGGGTGGAAGATTGCTCCCTGTCGCGGGCAACAGCTCCACTGTCGGCGTATGTGAGCCGCGCAACGCCCTCCACCGTCACAAGTGCGCCAGGTCCTGTGCGTGCGCTACGGCGCCGCAAAAGGCTGAACGCAGATCCGTCCTTGGCCATGGGGATAGGCAGTCTCATCAGGTTGCCCCTGCGTGCAGCTCAAGACCGCCTGGCCCGGGCGAAGAACTCGCGCAGCGCAGCGAATACCTCATCTGCAGACCCGGTGACGAGCCGGCATTTGGGCAGCGAGCCCAGGAAGACGCTGCCATAGCTTTTCAGGACGACGCGCTTGTCGAAAATGAGCACGCAGCCACGATCAGTCTTGCGGCGAATCAGGCGGCCGAAACCTTGCTTGAACTTGAGGGTGGCCCAGGGCACCGTGTACTCGGTGAACGGGTTGCCGCCCCGGTTCTTGATGGCCTCCACCCGGGCCTCTACCAGCGGTTCAGTGGGAACCTGAAACGGCAGCTTGGTGATAATCACCGACTCCAGCGCCTCACCCTCCACGTCGACACCTTGCCAAAAGCTGTCGGTGCCGAAGAGGACCGAAGTTGTGTCCCTGCGGAAACGCTCCAGCAGACGGTGCCGATCGTCTGCACCTTGCTTTAGGGCCACGATTCCATGCTCCATGAGCAGAGGATCCAATTGGCGGTGGATCTTGTTGAGGAGGCCATAGGAGGTGAAAAGAACGAAGGCCCGCCCCTCGGAGATGAGCAGCGCCCTCAGCACGAGCTCGGCCAGTGCTGCTGCATAGTCATGGTCGCGCGGATCAGGAATGTCCAAAGGGACGCCCAGGAACACCTGTCGCTCGAAGTCAAAAGGCGCAGGGAGCATGAGCTCCAGACGCTTTCCCACCAAGCCGGCGCCGGTGCGCTCATTGAGAAAGTCAAAACTGCCGGCGACCGTCATGGTGGCAGAAGTCATGACCACCGTCTGGAAGCGCTCGAACACCGCCGTCCGCATCATCTGGCCGATTTCCAATGGGGCGCTGAGCAGCCGGACTATGTTTTCTCGCTGTCCCGCTTTTACCTCAATCCAGCGCGTGTGAGTCTCGTCGGAGCCAAAGAGGATGTCTTCGATGGTGTCGGCGGCTGCCTCCAGGCGCTCGCTTGCCGCCCGCAGCTCGATGGCCAGGGAGGAAAAGTCCTCCTCCACGTACCTGCTCGCCCGCTCCAGGATCCCCAAGAGATCTCTTGTCCTGCTGGCGAACTGCCGAAGGCCACCGCAGAGGGCACGCACCTTTTCCTCTCCTTCGCCGGCAAGAAGGAGTCGCTGCGTGATCGGGGTTAAGCGCAGTTTGGCTTCGCCTTCTTGCTCCTCTGCCTGGGAGCGCACGATTTGATAGAGCGACTCCATGGTCGCGCTGTTGTCCTCAAGCAGTTGGTCCGCCAGCGGCACCAGAGTGCGCTCGATGAGGCTTGTGGCTTCCCGCAGGAGCTCCATGGGCAGCACGTCGCTGTGCTTGTGTACCTTGGCGCGCGCCAGGTGGAGAAGCCCTCGATGTTCGTCTTTCCCCGGGCGATGAAAACGGCGGAGCATACGCGCCAGCCCAGCGCGGGTGATGCGGCTGCCGAAGTAGCTGCTCGCCACTTCCTCGATGTTGTGCGCCTCGTCAAAGATAATGTGCCGGTAAGGAGGCAGAACGGCTGCCTCGCCGGTGTTACCGAGTTGATTGCGAACGGCCAGGTCGGCAAAGAGCAGGTGGTGATTGGCGACCAGAATGTGCGCCTGCGCGGCCTGCCGCCGAGCGCGGTTCACAAAGCAGGAGTTAAAGTGCTGACACTTGGCGCGTAGGCACGTGTCGCTCTCGGAGGCGATGGCTTCCCACGTCTCGCTGCGTGGCATCATGGGCAAGTCCGCCCTGCTGCCGTCCTGGGTGACCTTTGTCCAGGCGATAAGCGCTTGCAGTTCGTCGGCGTTCTCTTCGTTGAGGAGCAACTCGGGTTCGCGCTCAAGCTCGGCCACCTTGCGGAGGCAGGCGTAGTTACCCCGGCCCTTGACCAGCACGGCCGTAAACTTTACGCCCAACGCCCGCTGCAAGAAGGGGATGTCCTTCTTGATAATCTGCTCTTGCAGATTGATGGTGTGGGTGGAGACCACACAGCGCTGCTTGTTGCGCACGCTCCAGTAGATGGCCGGCAGCAGATAGGCCAACGTCTTGCCGGTGCCGGTTCCCGCCTCGATGACCGCCAATCGGTGTTCGTTGAAGGCCTGGCACACCGCCTCGATCATCTCCACCTGCTGGGGGCGGTCTTCGTAGCCGGAGAGCTTGGCCGCTATCGGTCCACCGGGCGCGATGAGCGAGGCAATCTCCTCGGGGTCTAAGGGGATTTCTTTCTCGGGAGGGCTCGGCTCGACCACCACGTAGATCTCGTCAACCTCGTTGTTGACGATGTAGAAGGCCACGCCGAGCTGGCCTACGCGCGAGGCCACCGCCAGATCGGCGTCGGAAGGGGTGAGAGGGCCATACGGGTGGTTGTGGATGACCACGTCGCCGGGCTTTGCTAAGCGCGTCGCTGCCGGCACGGCTTCCTGGTTGCCGCGAGCCAGCACCCGCACCTGGCGCACCGTGCCATCATCTTCCGCCTCACCGAGGAAAAAGACCTCGTTCCCGCCGGCATCGGCTATCGCCTGGCGAATAGTAGCGGCGGCCTCCTCGCAAAGGTAGTCTGTAACCTCAACCACAGCCATATCGTCGCATCTCAGCGATCTGACGTGCCGGAAGAGAGGCGGGGCACCCTGCAACTTAGCGCATCACAGGAGCGAAAGCTGCTGCTCTCCGCTGCCCAGCTCCTGAGCGGCAAATCCTTCGGCGCGCAGATACGCCGGGAATTCAGAGAATCCGTGGGTGGTGAAGACCTGTTTTGGCCGCACCTTGCGCACGAATTCGATGAGTTCGTCAAAGTCGGCGTGGTCGCTGAAGGGCAGCGCCTCGTCGGCTCCATAGCGGTACTTGGCAGCCGGGTCTGCTGCCCATCCCGACAGGAGCAGCGTGCGCAGTCGGGGAATAGAACCTACCGAGCGGTAGCGCAGAGCCTGCGGCGGGATGACCAGCACCTCACCGCGCAACGAGCCATAGTCCCATGGTTCGCAGTTGTTGAATTCGATACCAAACTCCCGGTAGATCAGTGCCAGCTCCCACATCGCCGGCCAGGCTTTCACGCGAAACCCATGGTCGCCCAGAAGCTTCATGGCTTCCTGCCCCTTGCCCAAAGAGTATGCAAGAATCGCCGGCACGGCTCCCCAGAGGAGCGTTTCCTCCACAAAATGCACCAGTCCCGCGATCAGAGTGTCCCGGTCCACGAACCTGTATTCTGGCTTGCCAAAAGTGCACTCCATGATGAGGATGTCGGCTTGTGGGATCTCGATCGATTCGGCAGTAGCGCTCTCGCGAAGTTTAAAGTCCCCCGTGTACAAGAGGCTGACCCCGTTGCGTTCGATGCGGATCATGGAGGAGCCAAGGATGTGCCCCGAGGGGAAGAGCTCGATGGTGAAGCCGTCCAGCTCGAACGGTTGGCGATAGGCCAACTCCTGCACCTGCACCTGTCTCTGGCGCTGTTGGAAAAAGCGGGCAGTAGGCGCAGTGGCAATGATGCGATTGTGGCTCTTCAGGTGGTCGGCGTGTCCATGCGAAATGTACGAAAAGTCGACTTTGTGCTCGGCGTCCAACCAGAGCTCCGAGCCGGATAGACGAATGCCCCGGTCGTAGGTAAACAAGCAAGTCCTCCGTCGATGGTACACAGCATGGTGAGTAACGACAGGGTACTTCGAGGCGGTCTTGTGCCTCGATGCAACGAGAAATATACGGAACTCTGCGAACAAAACAAACGGTTTTTGCGCGGTGCTGAGGTGACCCGTCTCCACGTTTGTGAAGAGCGTAACCACTCGGTTTGATGGCGGGCCTCAGAGGAGGTGTGCGGGATCCCTCTTAGGGTGCAAAGGCATTTGTTCAAGCGCACGTCTGCCACCGAAGGGAGCTCCGCCGCCATCTGTGCGAAATGAATGATGAGTTTGCGCGTCAGGCTCCCTTGCGCCGGCGCCTCAGCGCGAGACCGCCCTTCGGAGCGAGGCCTGCGACAAGCTATGCCGCAGTGAGCCGCGTGTGGCGGGGTCTCTCCTGGATAGCAGCCCCATTGGCAAGCGGCCTCCTTGCTCATCAAGGGATGAGCGCGCGCAGCAAGGGGTAGTGCCAGTCGTTGGCATTGCGGTCATAGACGCCGAAACCGGCGCAGAACTCCCAATAGCACCAGCTCATGCCGTACTTTTCTGCCTGCCTGGCGACAAAGCCCGTCCACAGGGCGCGGGAGTTCATGTCCGCCTTGCTGTAGGCACCGAACTCGCCGACGAACAGAGGGCGATTGTGCTGCTCGGCCCACAGCTTGGCCCGCACAAATTCCAGCTCAATGGCGTTCTTCTGCTGCGGGGTGCCGGTCCAGGTCGTGCCCAACCACGCCTGGCTCCCCTGCACCCACTCTGCACCCTGGTGGGTGAACTGGAAGGGGTTATAGTAGTGGAAAGTGACGATGATCCCTCTCTCGTCCTCAGGGAGGCGCAGAGACTCCAGCGCGCCCACTGCGTTCCACTGCCCTGGGCCGATGATCAGGATGCGATAAGGATTGCTGGCCCGCACCGCGGCGATAGCCTCCGGCAAGAGGGTGTTCCACACCTCAGCCGTCAGATTGCCGTTCGGCTCGTTGAGAAGTTCGAAGAAGAGCTCGGCAGGGTAGTCTCGGTAACGCTGAGCAATCTGCCGCCACAGGGAGAGGAATCGCTCCTTGTGGCCGGTCGGGTCTTCCATCATTTCCTCATAGTGGTGGATGTTCAGCACCACTGCCAAGCCGCGGTGCAGAGCCTGGTTAACCGCCCAATCCACGCGCTCTACAAAAGCCGGGTCGATGAGAAACGGCGCCTTGTTGGAGGCGTGCGCGGACCAGCGCACGGGAATCCTCACCGCAGTGAATCCCGCCTCCTTGATCAGCTGGAAATACCTCTCCTCGAGCACCACACCCCAGTCGCCTTCATTGGGGGCCTCGAGCGCATTGCCCAAATTCACCCCTCTGGCCAAAAGGGTATTCTGGACGAAGGGGTCCAGTGGGGACTGCCCGGGGGTAGGCGGAACTTGTGTCTGCAGTGGACTCTTGTCCCTCGCGCAGCAGCACAAGCAGCCGAGAGCCAACAGGGTGGCAACAACCTTCCGGAGACTCCTGTGCATCGCTCTTCCCTCCCATTTGCGGCGGGCATTGCAATCAATTTGCTGATCCACAGGCAATATAGGAGCGGCAGGCCAGATAGTCAAGTGAAATCTGTTCCCCACACTGGGTCAGCAGGACGCGGACGGCTGCAGTCCGGCAAAAATTCGTTGCGTTTTCAGGACAAATTGTTTATCTTGAGGACGCTCAAATTCGTGAAAAGCAGCAAAGGGAGTCATAATCGTGAGCAGCGAAAGATTGATGGTGTCTGTGTCCGGCATCCGTGGCACCGTGGGCGGGAGTCTGACGCCAGAGGTAGTGCTCCGCTATGCGCAGGCGTTCGGCACCATGGTGGGGGATGGCGCAGTAGTGGTGGGCAGAGACTCCCGGGTGACGGGAGAGATGGTCAGACATGCCGTCTGTGCCGGCCTGCTCTCGGTGGGCCGGGATGTCATCGATCTCGGCATTGTGCCTACGCCGACCACGCAACTGGCCGTAGAAAGGCTTCGGGCCAGCGGCGGCATAGTGGTCACGGCCAGCCACAATCCCATTCAATGGAATGCCTTGAAGTTGGTCGCGAGCGACGGCCTCTTCGTTGGTCCCGAGCAAGGGGAGGAGGTGAACAGGCTCGTGCGCCAGGGGCCCATCCCGTTGGCCACCTGGGACCGCGTGGGCAAGGTGCGGTTCTATGAGCGTGCGGTCGCCGACCACGTCGAAGCCATAGAAAAGATCTCCGTGCTTGATGTGGCAGCCATCCGACGCAGAAGATTTCGCGTGGTGGTGGATTGTTGCCACGGGGCGGGTGGCGTGATCATGCCCCTGCTGTGCGAGCGGCTGGGCTGCGAGGCGCATTTCCTCTACCGAGAACCGACCGGGCTGTTTCCGCGCAATCCTGAGCCACGGCCGGAGAACCTCACGGAATTGTGTGCCGCGGTGCGCTCTTTGGGTGCCGACATCGGCTTTGCCGTGGACCCAGATGTGGACCGACTTGCCATTGTCTCGGAAAAGGGGCAACCGCTGGGCGAGGACTATACGCTGGTGCTGGCGGTCAAGCTCATCCTCAGTAAACGCCCGGGCAAGGTGGTGGTGAACGCTTCGACCACCCGCGCCATCGACGATGTGGCAGCGGCGCATGGAGCCGAGGTGGTGCGGGCCAAAGTCGGGGAGGTCAACGTCGCGCTGAAGGCGCGCGAGGTAGGCGCGGTGATTGCCGGCGAGGGCAACGGGGGGGTCATGTTGCCGGAGCTCCACCTGGGCCGCGACGCCCCCGTGGGTGTTGCGCTGACCCTCCAGCATCTGGTGGAGTTCGGCGGCACCATCTCGGAGCTCAACGCAACCTTGCCGCAGTACGAGATGGTCAAAGACAGGGTCGAACTGGCCGCGGGGGTGAATCCAGGAGCAATCGTGCAAAGGCTTGCCCAGGAACATCGCGGCGGAATGTTGGACCTGCTCGATGGCGTGAAGGTCCTCTCCGAGCGATCGTGGGTCCACGTACGCCCATCAAACACCGAGCCGATTATTCGCATCATTGCAGAGGCGCCGAGCGCCGCGCAGGCCCAGTCCCTCGTCGATGAGATGAAGGCGGAGATTGACCGGCTCTTGGCATAGGGAAGGGTATGGCGACCATATCTGACAACGTGCAAAGCTTGGTGGAGCGCGTGGCAGAAGCCTCGTCTCCCTGCAGCGAAGTCACCACGGGCACCTGCACTAACTGCCAGCAGTGCAGCGTGCGGAACCCTGCGGCGGTGGAAGCCATCGTGCGCAGTGGTGCGTCGCGAATAGGAGCAGGTTTGGGGATTGCCAGGCCGGCCGCCGAGCTGGCAAAACTGATCGACCACACCTTGCTGAAGCCTGACGCAAGCAGAGAGCAGATAGTGCGATTGTGCGAAGAGGCGGTGCAATACGGCTTTGCCAGCGTCTGCGTCAACCCGTGTTGGGTGAAGTTGTGTGCCTCAGCCGTACGGGGGTCGGGGGTCTTGGTCTGTTCGGTGGTGGGCTTTCCTCTGGGTGCCAATGTCATGCGGGTCAAGGCAATGGAGGCGGCTCGCGCGGTGCAAGACGGCGCCGACGAAATTGACATGGTCATGAATATCGGCATGCTCAAGTCCGGCGAGCACCGCTACGTGGAGGAGGACATTCGCGGCGTAGTGCGGGCGGCAGCTCCCGCCCACGTCAAAGTCATCATCGAGGCATGCCTGCTCACCGATCGGGAGAAAATCTACGCCTGTCTGTTAGCGCAGAGGGCCGGGGCACATTTTGTGAAGACTTCCACGGGTTTCAGCACGGGCGGGGCCACGGCCGCCGATGTGGCCCTTATGCGGCGGGTGGTGGGGAGCAGCATGGGGGTGAAAGCCGCCGGGGGCATCCGTGACCTGGAGGCCGCCCAGGCCATGGTCGCGGCAGGAGCAAATCGCATTGGCGCCAGCGCCAGCGTCAGCATCGTATCCGGCCAGCAGCCTACCTCCTGAGCGTATGACCGCCCGCGACATCATCAGCCGCAAACGAGACGGCCACAAACTCACCCGCGAGGAGATCGACTACTTTGTCCGGGGCTATGTCAAAGGTCGTATCCCTGACTACCAGATGGCTGCCTTGCTAATGGCCATTTTCCTGCGCGGCATGGACACCCAAGAGACCGCCTGGCTCACCGAGATCATGCTGCATTCTGGAGAGGTGTTGAACTTTGCCAATGTCCCGGGCCCCAAAGTGGACAAACACAGCACCGGCGGCGTGGGCGACAAAGTGTCGCTGGTGTTAGCCCCACTGGTGGCTGCCGCCGGCGTGAAAGTTCCGATGATTTCGGGACGAGGGTTGGGACACACAGGCGGCACCTTGGACAAGTTAGAGGCCATCCCTGGTCTTCGTACTGACCTCGAACCAGAAGCTCTGGCCGAGCAACTGCAGGAGGTGGGGCTGTTTATCGCCGGACAAACTGCTCGCCTGGTGCCAGCCGACCGCAGAATGTATGCCCTGCGCGACGCCACAGCCACGGTTGACTCCATCCCCCTGGTGACGGCCAGTATCCTCAGCAAGAAGCTGGCGGAGGGGATAGACGGCCTTGTCCTGGATGTGAAGACAGGCAAGGGCGCTTTCTTCCAAGAGCATGAACAGGCGGAGGCACTGGCGCGCTCCCTGGTATCGACGGCACAGGAACACAGCTTGCCGACGGTGGCGTTGCTCACCAGCATGGAGCAGCCTTTGGGCCACATGGTCGGCACCTGGCTGGAGACGAAGGAAGCCATTCTTTGCTTACGGGGAGAAGGGGTCCCAGACGTGATGGAAGTCACCCTCGCGCTGGGGGCCGTCATGCTGCTGTTAGCGGGGCGCTGCAGTTCGTGGGACGAAGCGTATGGGAGGCTGCGCCAGGTTCTGGCCAGCGGGGAGGCCTATGAGCGGTTCCTCCGCATGGTGGAGGCGCAAGGGGGCGACCGGGCCGTGATCGATGATCCCGACTCATATCCAGCGCCGCGTTGCGAAGGGGAAGTGCATAGCTTGCGCGAGGGCTTTGTGAGTGCCATCGATGCGCGAGCCGTTGGGGAGGCTGTCTGTCTGCTGGGCGGCGGACGACAGGTGGTGGAGGATGCCATCGACTACAACGCCGGAGTGGTTTTGCACAAGAAAGTGGGTGAACCCGTGCATGTGGGAGATGTGCTTGCGTCTCTTTACTCCAACAAAAGCACAGCGCTCGACGAGGCCGCCCGCATAGTGCGCGAGGCGTTCCGCATCTCCGCGGAGCAGGTCTCTCCGCCCCCTCTGATTCAAGCGCTGATCGATGAGCATGGTGCCCGTCCCTGGCCAGAGGCGTCATTCGCCAAATTCCATAAGGGAGAAGAGCAATGAATCACGGTGCGTGGCTCATTTGGCTGTTTTTGGCCGCGCTCTTCGTGGTGGCCGAGATATTCACCTCAGGCTTCTTCATCATCCTGTTCGCGGCGGGCGCACTGGTGGCTGCGGTGCTGGCCTACGTCGGCCTTGGTCCGGCCTGGCAGTGGGGGGCCTTCGTGGTGACCTCCGCGGCGTTGGTACCCCTTTCCCGCAGGTTGGCCCGCCGCGTGACGAGATCGCAGAGCCCAGGTATCGGGGCAGATCGGTTAGTGGGGCAGACCGGCCTGGTCGTGCAGGAGGTGGACAATGTGAAGAACACCGGCATGGTGCGCGTGGCCAAAGAAGAATGGCGCGCCAGCAGCGCCGATGACGAGATGCTCCCTGCCGGCACAAGAGTTGAGGTGCTGCGCGTGGAGGGCGCGCATCTGGTCGTCCGGAAAAAGCAGAATGGGAGGTGACATGACTGTTCTCTTCGTCCTCGCGGCGTTGGTCGTGTTCATCATTGCGGCCACCGGCATAAAGATCGTCCGTCCTTGGGAGAAGGGGCTCATCGAGCGCCTCGGCAAGTACCAGCGCACCGCCGATAGCGGGCTCACCGTGATCATCCCTTTTCTGGAGAAGATGATCAAGGTGGACATGCGCGAGCAGGTGGTCGATGTGCCGCCTCAAGCAGTGATTACCAAAGACAACGTCGTCGTCCAGGTGGATGCCGTTGTCTACTACGAAGTGACCGACCCAGTGAAGGTGACCTACAACGTTTCGAACTTTTACATCGCTGCCACCAAGCTGGCCCAGACCAACCTGCGTAATCTGGTCGGCGACCTGGCTCTGGACGAGTCGCTCACTTCGCGTGAGGTGATCAACACCAAACTGCGGCAGATCCTCGATGACGCCACCGACAAGTGGGGGACGCGCGTTACCAGAGTCGAATTGCAGCGCATCGAGCCGCCTGCCGACGTCACCGAGGCGATGCACCGGCAGATGAAGGCGGAGCGTGAACGACGCGCCATGATCTTGGAAGCGGAAGGCCAGAAGCGGTCGGCCATCCTCAGGGCAGAGGGCGAAGCAGAGGCCATCAAGAAGGTAGCCGACGCTCAACGCTACCAGAAAGTCACCGTGGCCCAGGGCGAAGCCGAGGCAATCGAGACGGTGTTCGGCGCCATCCACCGCGGCCAGCCTACCAAGGATCTCATTGCCATCCGCTACCTGGAAGCACTGCAGAAAATAGCCGACGGCCAGGCGACCAAGATCTTCCTGCCGTATGAGGCCTCCGGAGTGCTGAGCAGCATCGCCGGGGTGGCAGAGATTCTGAAGGAAAGGGTTGCCGGTCAGCCGCCGGCAAAGTAAACGCCTTGCTCGCTGTGCAGTTGACCGACCTCGCGCTGGCCGTCGCGGTAGTTGGTGCAAAACCATATCGGGAGGAATTGCGATGCCACTTATTCGCCGTGCGTGGACGCCGCGCCAGGCAGACGAATGGAGCAGAGAAGACTGGATCGCCATGCTGTTTTCTGCCCTGTCCTATACGTGCATGGTGGTAGGGGTGGCGCTCAGCCTTCTCCTGCTGCCATGGGGTTTTGTCATCCTGGCGGCCGGCATTGCTTTCACCGCGCTCATGTACTGGGTCATCGACCCCAAGCTGCGGGTTATTTCCACCGAGTACGAGAGGAAGCAGAAGGGACATCTCAAGGATCTTGAGCGCATTCAGCGCTGGGAGGAATCGGCATGAGCAGAGGATTGGCAGTGGTCCTCGGCATGACCATCGCCTACGGGGCATCTCTCGTGGGGATGATCTTTGCGTATTTTTACTACCGCAAATACCGTGGTCGCCAGCAAGGAGAAGCGCACAATGGCTGAGCTGCTCGAACCTGCACGTTTGGGGAGTCCTATCCTTGGTGCTGTGCTGCCTGCGGGGGTCTTCCTTGTCTCGTTTTTGCTGACCTACATGCTCATCAAACGGTTCATGAAAGGCATATAGTCCACAGAACTGCCACTTCCGGTGCATAAGGAGGCACGGCCATGACGAGTCTCTTCGCCCCCTTGGATTGGCTTTGGTTGTTGCTCTTCACCCTCCTGATGGTAGTCTGCGGGGTTTTCTTCTACCGACTTGGCAAGCGTTCGCAGTCCGATTTTTTTCTGGCTGGTCGGGGATTGCCATGGTGGTTGCCTGCCTCTTCAGTCTACGCTACCCACACCGCTACCGACACACCCATCTGGATTGGTGGCGTCATTTACAAGTATGGCCTGGCAGGGCTTTGGTACACCTTCTTCTGCGCGTGGGCGGCGGTCAGTGCTTTCGTTTCCGCGCGGATCTTTCGCCGTTCGCTGGCCTATAGCCAGGCGGAGTGGCAGAGTCTGCGCTTCGGTGGGCTGGGCAGCGAGATGTTGCGCGGGTGGGTAGCCGGCTGGCAGGTCTTCATGAACATGTTCATCCTCGGCTGGGTCGGCATTGCCATGGGCAAGCTGTGTAACGTCTTCTTCGGCTGGCCACTCTGGGTTGGGCTCGTTACGTTCTCGTCGGTGTGTGTCATCTACGTGCTGGCCGCAGGCTATTGGGGGGTGGTCATGGCAGATTTTCAGCAGGGGGTTATTGCGTTTATCATGATCACCATGGTGTCTGCCTGGGGAGTTGCGGCAGCCGGCGGGCCGCGCACTATCGTCAAGCGGCTGCAAGGCATGAACAGCAGTTGTACCTGGACGGTACCGGAGGTGCGCGAGCCGGTGGCAACGGGCTGCGTGCGTGTCAAGGACGCAGCGACGGAGGAGGTGCTTGCTTCCTGCCAGGGCAGTTTCGTGGTTGTGCCCAGAGGGGAAATGAGCCCACAAGGCCCAGCCAATCAGCGGGCCAAGGCGGCGCTTTACGAGGAGGCTGCGCCTGGTCAAGTGCTCTATCCTGCGGTGAACGACACCGTGTGCGCAGGCGAGGCCATCAACATTGTCTGGGCTCCGCAGCGCGCCCGTCGCTTGGTGAAAGTGGAAGCGTCCTTGGACGGTGGGCTCACTTGGCAGACGGTGGAGCAGAGCCACTACCAAGGCCAGCGCTGGCGGCTGAATCCATTGAGCTTCACCGGCATGTTCCGCGGACAGTTTCCGGTGGCGTGGTTCATCACCATGTTGGTGGTGGCACTCCTGGGGGGTTTTGGCATGGGTACCAGCATCGACTGGTACACGGAGGCGCAACGCATCCAGTCGGCAAGAACCGTGCGCGACGCCTCGTACTCCATCTGGGCAGGCACGCTGGCCACGCTCATCCGCAACGCCATGTGGGCGGTGGCCGTACTCGGCTTCTTCGTGCTCTTCCCGCACATCGCGGCGCAAAAGGACTATGAGATGAGCTGGTACATCATCGGCTTCAAGTACCTGCCGGTGGGAATGGTGGGCTTCTTTTTCGCCGGGATTCTGGCCATCCACTTGTCGACCATCTCCACGCACCTGAATCTGGGCGCCATGTATGCTACGCGCGACTTTTACCACCACTACGTCAACCCGCAGGCGAGCGAGCGGCGGCTAGTGTGGGTAGGACGCATTGCCACGCTCGTCGTCCTGGGAGGCTCCTTCGTCTTCGGCCTCATCATCGGCGAGGAGATTACGGCGTGGCTAATCTTCGCCCTGTGGATCATGGCGGCGGGCGTATGGTTGCCGAACATCCTCCAGGTCATCTGGTGGCGATTTAATTCGTGGGGATATCTGAGCGCTTGGGTGGCCAATTTGGGCTTGAGCTGGTTGGTGGTCTGGGTGCTGCCACGCTTTGGGGTCATCCCTGAGCTGCCCGACTATTTGCAGTTTTGGTCGCTGATCGTCCTCAATGCCCTCATCTACGTGCCGGTCACCTTGCTGACCAAACCCGAGGACATGGACCACCTGGTGAAGTATTACGTGATGTCGCGGCCAATCGGCTTCTGGGGTCCTGTCAAGCGCGAGGCGCTGCGTCGAGGCTTGCTGTGAGAAATGCTTCACCGCTGGCTGGGAGGTGGATTGCCCATGCAAAACGCGGTCTTTCTGAGGGGCGAGCGAGTCCATCTCAGGCCGGTTGACCTTGATGCCGACCTGGAGCTGTTCTATCGCGGGGAGAATGACCCCGTGGTGCGGGATGCCTTGTTTCTGGCCTTTCCTGAAACGCGCGAGGCACTGCGGGCGCGCCTCAGCCGTCAGCTGGAGAGCCGCGAGGCGATTCTGTTCACCATTTGCAGCAATGAGCCGCCTCAGGCGGTGGGGGTCACGGCCTTTTTCCGCGTGGACTATGTGAGCCGCGCCGCTGTCTTCTACCTGGCGCTGCTTGACCCCAGCGCTTGGTCGAAGGGCTATGGCGGCGAGGCAACGCGGCTCATGGTCGACTATGCGTTTGCCACCTTGAATCTCCACCGTATTCAGCTGCATGTCTGTGCAGAAAACGCGCCAGCCATTCGCATCTATGAGAAGGCCGGTTTCGTGAAGGAGGGCGTATTGCGTCAGGCTATGTACCGGCGCGGCGGGTACGTGGATTTCTGGGTGATGGGCATCCTGCGGGAGGATTGGCAGAAGTAGCGCAGGCTTGAGCCTGAGACGACAGGGTGGAGAGGTGAGCGCTCTGTGCAGCTGCTTGGCGTTGGACTCATGCGAAGTGCGTGTGGCCCCGCCCATGGCGTGCTCTCGCGCCTGTCGGACGAGCGGCTGCAGCTCGTGTCTCGGGCCTCCAGGCTGGTGCATTGCCCATTAGTTTCATGCGGTGGGAGTCACCGCGAGGCCGTGCCGCCAAGATAGCGGCGCATTGCGAAGGTGAGACGTTGAAAACGACAAAGGAACCTCCATGGCAGAACAAGCCGCCAACGCGCTGGAGATGACCACTCGTTTCTCCTTTGCCCGGCAACTCACTCTGCTGGACTGGGGGATCATCGTCGCTTTCCTTGTGCTTTCGGTGCTGATAGGGCTCTACTTTTCCCGGCGGGGCACGCGTACCATGGCCGACTACTTTGCCTCGGGCCAGGGTGTGCCATGGTGGCTGCTGGGCACGTCGATGGTCGCCACGACTTTCGCCGCCGACACGCCACTGGCCATCAGCGGACTTGTGGTGAAGCAAGGCATCTGGGGGAACTGGTTCTGGTGGTCGCAGGTGCCCATGTTCGTCATCGGGGTGTTCTTCTTCTCGCGGCTGTGGCGACGGGCGCGCATCATCACCGACACCGAGCTGGTGAGCCTGCGCTATTCCGGTCGACCGGCGCGCATCCTGCGCGGCTTCCGCGCCCTCTACTTTGCCCTGCCGTACAACTGCCTGATCATGGGGTGGGTCAACCTGTCCATGACCAAGATCATGGGTCTCACCTTCAACATCCCGAAGAACATCGCCGTGCCGGCGTGCATCTTGATTACCATGCTCTACTCGGCCGTCTCGGGCCTGTGGGGGGTGTTGGTGACCGACTTTTTCCAGTTCTTCTTGGCCATGGGGATGACTATCTTTCTGGCGATCTACGCCGTCGCCCACGTTGGCGGGATGGGCACGCTGCTCAGCGAGCTCCCTCGGCTGTACGGGCCTCAGAAGGCGGCCTCCATGCTCAGCGTCGTCCCCTCCACTGCCAGTGGCCAGGACTTTTCCATCTTCCTTCTCTACATTCTGCTCCTCTGGTGGACGGTGGGCAACACCGATGGCGGGGCCTATTTTGCCCAGCGGATGATTTCCGCAAAGAACGAGCGCCACGCGTTTCTGGGTTACCTGTGGTTCAACATCGCCCACTTTTGCCTGCGTCCTTGGCCGTGGATTGTGGTGGGCATCGTGGCCGCGGTGCGCTTCCCGGGCATCATCAATCCGCATACGAACGCGCCTGACCCGGAGGTGGGGTACATCGCGGTGATGCTGGACCTCCTGCGGCCGGGCCTTTTGGGCCTGATGCTTGCCTCGTTTTTGGCGGCCTTCATGTCCACCATCGCCACGCAGATCAATTGGGGTGCTTCCTACCTGGTCAACGACTTCTACAGGCCCTTCGTGCGGCGGCACGCCAACGAGCGTCACTACGTGGTGATGGGCGTGCTGGCCACTGCCCTCATGGCGATTCTCGGCGGCGCGGTGACCTTTCTCATGAACGACATCTTCAAGGCGTGGCTGCTGTTTTCGGCAATCGTCGCGGGGATCGGCATCGTGTACATCTGCAGGTGGTATTGGTGGCGAGTAAACGCCTGGTCGGAAATGTCGGCCATCCTCGCCATCCTGGCGGTGGTAGCGTTGGTGCTGTTCGTGCCCAACGTGACCACCGTGCGCCTGGTGTTGCAAACGGCGGTCGGGCTGACCCTGGCGGTGCTGGCGTGGTTCGTTCTGACCAAGCCAGGCGAAGCCCAGGAAAACTGGGGAGGCGTTGTCGCTGCGCTGCTCTCGGGATTCGTCGCCTTGTGGGTAGTGAGCAAGTTCACGCTGCCAGCCCGGCAGTTCCCCTGGACGCTGCTCTACACAGTCCCTGTGTCGCTCGTCGTCTGGCTCACCACCACGCTTGTGACCAAGCCCGTGGACATGGCCAATCTGCTGGAATTCTACCGGCGGGTGCAGCCAGGAGGCCCCGGGTGGAAGAAGGTCGCCGCCATGGCCCAGGGACCACCAGCGCAGGAGAGTGTCGCCGAGAGCCTTTTCAATCGCCGCAATGTGCTTGGCGCCCTCCTGGGCATAGTGGCAGTGTACGCGGCACTCATGGGCATTGGCAAGTTGGTCCTGGGAGCGACTGCGATAGGCCTGGCTCTTCTCGCGTTGACGGCGGTGTGTTTCTGGGGGGTGGCCAGGCTATTGGCGCACGAGCGATGGGCAGAGCCGGTTCGGTAGCCGCTCGATCTTGTCTCATCTGGAGGGAATGCACATGTACTCTCGCCGCGAGTTCTTCGGCATAATGGCGGTTCCTGCGGCTGCTGCGGCCGTAGTTGCCCTCGACCCCCTCGGGGTGCGACGGGCGTTGGCCGCCTTAGCTGGATACTCCGGCTCCCCGCAACAGGCGGCGGCAGACGAACTCCTCTGGTTCGAGGTGCAGCAAGCCTTCGCGGTGGACCGCACATTGATCAACCTCAACAATGGGGCGGTCTCGCCCTCTCCAACCACGGTGATGGAGGCGCTGAAGCGGCACTGGGAGTTTGGGAACAAGGCCCCCTGCTACACGATGTGGCAGGTCTTGGAGCCACAGCGTGAACCTGTGCGACGGCAGCTTGCTGCCGCTTTTGGCTGCGATCCGGAGGAGATGGCTCTCACACGCAACGCCTCGGAAGGGTTGCAGATCTGTCAGTTCGGGCTGGACCTGAAACGGGGAGACGAAGTGCTGACCACCACGCAGGACTATCCGCGCATGCTCACGACGTGGAGGCAGCGCGAGCGACGCGAAGGGATCGTGCTGCGGCAGATTTCCCTCCCCGTGCCGGCAGAAGATCCAGACGAAGTCGTCTCCTTGTTCGCGGAGCACCTTACCCCTCGGGTGAAGGCAGTCCTCATTTGCCACGTCATCAACCTCACCGGTCAGATTCTGCCCGTCAAGAAGATCGTGCACTTGGCACGGGCCAAAGGGGTGCCGGTAATTGTCGATGGCGCACACGCCTTTGCGCACCTCGACTTTACGCACGCCGATCTGGATTGCGACTACTACGCGACCAGTCTGCACAAGTGGCTCTGTGCGCCCCATGGAACCGGCTTCCTGTACGTGCGCCGCGACAAGATCCGCAGCCTGTGGCCGCTGATGGCCGCACCTGCAGACATGGACGACAACATCCGCAAGTTCGAAGAGATCGGCACGCACCCTGCAGCGCCCTACCTGGCAATTGCGGAAGCACTGACTCTGCACCAGGGCATCGGCCCGAAGCGAAAGGAGGCGCGGCTCATTTATTTGCGCGACCGCTGGGCGAGGCGGCTTGCTCAACACGAGCGCGTGCGGCTGCACACGAGCCTCAAACCCGGCGTCGCCAGTGGGCTCGGTACGTTCCAGGTGGAAGGGATCGATTCTGGGCAACTGGCGCAGTACCTGTGGGACAGGCACCGCATCCTCGTGGCGGGCATCAAACATCCAGAGTTCGAAGGGATCCGGGTGAGCCCGAGCATCTACACGACTGTGGAGGAAATCGACCGTTTCTGCGAGGCCGTGGAACGAGTGATCAAGCACGGGCTGCCTAAATCGTGAGGCAGACCAGGTCAAACGCAACTCAAGGAGGGTTCCTCATGCAAAGGCACATGTGTCTTGTGTTGGCGGCAGCTTTGGTGGGGATGCTGTGCATTTCTGGGGTGGCTCAGGAGGAAACCCACCCCTTTTCCGTCCACGACATGCTGGCTATGGACCGCATTTCCGATCCCCAGGTGTCGCCCGACGGCAAGTGGGTGGCCTTTACGGTGCGCACCACCGACTTGGAGGCCAACCGCGGCCGCACCGACATTTGGATGGTGGGCACCGACGGCAGCGGGCTGCGCCGCCTTACCACCCACCCGGCCTCAGACTACAACCCGCGATGGTCCTCCTGTGGCAAGTACATCTGGTTCATCTCCACGCGTTCCGGCTCAGCGCAGGTCTGGGTAATCCCTGTCTCCGGTGGAGAGGCGACGCAGAAGACGTACCTCCCCTTGGACGTCGCCAACTTGGTGGTGTCGCCCTATGGCAAGTATTTGGCGTTCACCATGGAGGTCTTTCCCGACTGCCAGAGCGTGGAGTGCACCAAGAGCAGGCTCGACTCCATCGCAGCGCGCAAGGCCACTGGCCGCATCTATGAACGCCTGTTCGTTCGCCACTGGGATACTTGGAAGGACGGGCGTCGTTCCCACCTGTTCGTCATGTCCATCAAGGATGGCGAGGTGCGCGACTTGATGCCTGGCATGGATGCGGATACGCCGTCACGTCCCTTTGGCGGGCCGGAGGAGATCGCCTTCGCGCCGGACAATGCCGGACTGGTCTTCTCCGCCAAGAACGTGGGGCGCGAAGAGGCATGGTCGACCAATTTTGATCTGTTCTACGTGCCGATCGACGGCTCCGAGCCCCCGCGCAACCTCACCGCAGACAATCGTGCCACGGATACCATGCCGGTTTTTTCGCCGGATGGCAAGACGCTCGCCTACCTGGCTATGTCGCGGCCGGGCTACGAGGCCGATCGGTTTCGCATCATGCTCCGCCCTTGGCCCGAGGGGCGTGCTAAGACGTTGACCGAGAGCTGGGACCGCTCGCCGAACTCGCTCTGCTGGTCGAAGGATGGCAAGTACCTCTATGTCACTGCCGCCAATCTGGGCCAGACGTCCCTCTTTGCCGTCGACGTCTCCTCAGGCAAAGTGCGCACGCTTGTCGAACAGGGAACCGTCAGCTCGCCGTGCACGGCAGATGAGCAGATCGTCTACGGGCTGGACCATTTGCAGTCACCCGTGGAACTGTACGTCGTCAATGCTGACGGCAGCAATCCGCGGCCCATCACAGCGCTCAATGCGAAAAAGGTGGCAGCGGCACGCATGGGCGATTTTGAGCAGTTTACCTTCAAGGGCTGGAACGACGAGAAGGTTTATTGCTACGTCGTCAAGCCGGTGGACTTTGACCCCAACAAGCGCTACCCGGTGGCCTTCCTCATTCACGGGGGGCCGCAAGGTTCTTTCGGTAACCACTTCCACTACCGCTGGAACCCACAGGCCTACGCCGGCGCAGGCTATGCAGCAGTGATGGTCGATTTCCACGGCTCCACCGGCTACGGGCAGGTGTTTTGCGACGCTATCCGCGGCGACTGGGGTGGCAAGCCGTTAGTCGACCTGCAGAAGGGGCTTGCCGCAGCCCTCAAACGCTACCCCTGGATGGATGGCGACCGCGTGGCCGCCCTGGGCGCCTCCTTCGGGGGCTACATGATCAATTGGATTGCCGGCAACTGGCCGGACCGCTTCCGCTGTCTGGTCTGCCATGACGGCAACTTGGATGAGCGCATGGCCTACTTTGATACCGAAGAGCTCTGGTTCCCGGAGTGGGACCATGTTGGCACACCCTGGGATAACCCGAAGGGCTATGAGCTGCACAACCCGGTGAACTTTGTCAAGAATTGGAAGACGCCGATGTTGGTCATCCACGGGGCCCTGGACTTTCGGGTGACGGAGACACAAGGGCTGGGGACGTTCAATGCCCTGCAACGCCGGGGCATCCCCAGCAAGCTGCTCTACTTTCCCGATGAAAACCACTGGGTGCTGAAGCCCCACAACTCCATCCTTTGGCATGAAACGGTGCTGGGCTGGTTGGACCAGTGGTGCAAGAAATGAGGTGGCCTCTCCGGGCCCTATGAAGCAAATCCTCAGGGGGCCAGGCGGCGTGGCTGCCCACGGTCTCCGGAAGGAGGTGGCACATGAGACTCTGGGCAATTGTCCTGCTGGTTGGGATGTTTTTCACTGTCCCTTTAGCCCTGGTGAGTTTCGGAAAGACGGCAAAGCAGGAGGCAGGTCGCATGGGTGGAGGGCAAGCTGTCATTTCGCTGCCGGCGCCGCGCCTTGACGGTGATTGTTCTGTGGAAAAGGCGCTCAGCAAGCGGCGCTCCGTGCGGAGCTACCGGGCGGAGCCGCTCACCATCAATGAGCTCGGTCAGCTGCTCTGGGCCGCATACGGCATTACCAAGGAGATGCCGCTGCCGGCATTCCTGCGCGGGGGGCTGCGCACCGCTCCCTCGGCTGGTGCCTTGTATCCGCTGGAGATTTATGCCGTCGTGGGAGAGGTGACCGGTCTGGCCCCTGGCATCTACCGGTACGAGTCCGAGGGCCATGCCTTGAGAAAGATCGCCTCTGGCGACTCCCGCAAGGAACTGGCTCACGCCGCCTGGGAGCAATCCTTCATCGCCAAAGCCCCAGTGGTGCTGGTCTACTCGGGGGTGTTTGCGCGCACCACCGGCAAGTACGGCGAGCGTGGCCGAGCTCGCTATGTGTGCATGGACCTTGGTCACTCGGCGCAAAACGTCTATCTGCAGGCGGAGGCACTGGGCCTTGGCACCTGTGCGGTGGGCGCATTCGACGACGAGGCGGTGAGAAAAGTTATGGGCCTGAAATCGGAGGAGGAGCCGCTGTACATCATGCCGGTGGGAAAGAAATAGGCGTTCCACCGCACCTCCTCTACTGGCGTGCGTGAGAGTTTTGCGCCAACCGTTGCAGGCGGTGACTCGCCAAGAGAGGCCCCGCGCCCGAAGTCCGAGGGCGGCCACGCGCGGGGATGGCGCGCGACGCCCGACCGTCTCTGGCGTGTCGGTGAGAAGGTTCTCGCTGCATCGTTCGGCTGATCGTGGTGGGCACGGCGCAGGCCCGATTGATCAGAAGTCTCCCCAGCGGGACGTTGAGGTAGCCCGGCATGGGTGCAGTTCGAGCCTTTGCGTCGCAGGAACAAAGGAGTCGTTCGGTGGTAGAAAGAGCAGCGGCTTTGCGTGTCCGTGTTGTGCTTGGAGCCGGCCGACTACCATCTCAGGCGGAGCGGAGGTGCGTGGTGGTGTGGTCACCTGCACGTGGAGTTGAATGGATCGTCGCGGGGTCTGACGGTCTTCAGTAACGGAGTGGAGTGCATGCAGGCAGTGATTCTGGCCGCGGGCGAGGCACGACGCCTTAGGCCGTTAACCGTGACGCAACCTAAGTGCCTTCTTGAGGTGACCGACGGGACCACCGTCCTCGACGCCACGGTCGAGAACCTCCTCTGGGCAGGGGTGGACGAGTTGGTCTTGGTCACGGGCTTTTGTGCCGAGCGCATCCGCGCCCACGTGGCAGCGCGCTACCCGCGCCTCCGGGTGCAGTGGGTACACAATGAAAGATTTGCTACTACCAACAACGCCTTCTCGCTGTGGCTTACCCGTGAGGCCGTGCGCGGGCCCTTTCTCCTCTTGGACGCAGACATTCTCTTTGACCGACGCATCCTCGCCATGCTGCTGGGCGTCAAACACCAGGACGCCCTGGCTGTTCGCACGGCCGGCCACTGGTCGGAAGAGGATATGAAGGTGGTTCTCGATTCCCAGGGGTTCGTCCAGACCATCAGCAAAGGGGTGAGGGTGGAGAGTGCGGCCGGAGAGTCCATTGGCATCGAGAAGTTTAGTGCGCAGTTTGCCAGTGCCCTTTTTGCTGAACTTGGACGGCGGATGGATGGCGGACCAGGCGCGCAGGAGTTCTATGAGGCCTCCTTCCAGGCAGTCATCGATGCGGGCCTGCGCCTCTATGGGCTGGATATCTCGCCACTGCAGTGCGTGGAGATCGACACGCTCGAAGACTATCGCCAAGCTCGGGAGGTCGCCACGCGCCTGTGCATCGTGGGGTGAGGCATGGGTTTCCCCCGGTACCTGCGCCGATTGCTCCTTTCCCTCACACTGAGCCTGGCCGCGGTTGTCCTCATCTTCGTCTTCACCGGTAGCCACAGAACTATTGCAGCCCTGGCGGAGCTTAAGCCGTCGTACATCGGCTTGTTGCTCCTGCTCAGCCTGGCCGGCATCGCCTTGGATGGCGCCAGGATCCTCTTCCTGGTGCGGGCGGCAGACGGAGCGATTAGCTTTTGGCAGGGGTGCAAATTGGGAGTGCTTGGCGTCTTTGGGAACCTGGTGACACCGTTCAGCACCGGCGGCCATGTAGCCATCGTCTACATTCTCCGCCAGCAGCGACTTCCTTCAGGTAGGGGAGCATCCGTGGTGCTCACCCGGTTGCTTGCAAGCGGCGTCTTCGTACTCTCAGGAGCGATTCTCTCGCTACTGTCGTTTGGACACCTCGTCACCCAAGAGCCGGCCATCCGTCGCGTTATGCTGGCGACAGGCATAGTCTTCTTGGCGCTGTGCGCACTGGCGGTCGCCGCGCTTCTCAATCCGCGCGTCTTGGCGGGTCTTGGCGCGGTCTCAGGGAGGGTGTTGAGCAGGATTGGCATGCTGCGGCGAAGGAGGCGTTTCCAGCAGCGGGTCAACCGGCATGTGCTTCATGCCCGCAACAGTTTTCGGCGCTTCTTCAGTGCGCACGCCGCACTTTTGGGCTGGGCCCTTCTTTGCAGTGCTTCCTTCTACGTCACACAAGTGCTCCTCCTTTGGGCCGTGCTGCGTGCGCTCTCCCTGCCGACGAGCCTTTTGCAAGGCTTGGCGCTCAGCGCTCTCCTCATCTTCCTGCTCTCGTTCCTGCCTACGCCAGGTGGTTCCGGACTCGGCGAGGCCCTGTTCGTGCTCGTCTACTCGGCGGCAGTCCCCACTCATCTGCTGGGTGTGGCAGTCGTGCTCTGGCGCGTCTTTTACCAATACCTGCCTGCCGCCATGGGAGCGGTAGTGGCGGCTTCTCATTCAGGCGCACTGTTTTCACAAGAAGGAAATGCTCGATCAGGCTGAGGGGTGTGTCTCATCCAGCTCCATCGCCAGGCGGAGCTGACGCGCCAAAGTGAGGCGTTGCAGGAGGGCGAGCAGCACCGTCCAGAGATTGAACGGCACGCAGATTACCCAGAAAACGAGGTCCAGGCGATTGAACAGACCGGCCAGCAGGAACACCGTGAGGTGGCCCGTGGAGCCGATGAGCGTCCAACAGCGCACCAGCAGTCGGTTGTGCCGGCGGTAGTCAGCGCGGAATCGCTCCTTGACCGCACTCGTCACGCCGCTTTCTGCCTGATACCATTCCAGATAGCCACCGTAGCCCTTCGGCTGCGCCAGATTGGTGAGCGCGCGCTCGAACTGGTAGAAGCCGATATAGAGGGTGAGGAGAACCCGGTGGATTCTCGCCATACAGCTATGGCCTAACCCATCCCGCTGGGCGCGTAACTTGGCTATTGGCTCAAGCTTCTCGTGGTAGGACGGAATGGCGTAGAAGATGAGCTCGTTCTTGAAATAGTCAAAAAACGTGATGTGGACTATCACACTCAGTCCGGCCAGAGCAGCGTACGTCCACCACCAGGTAGCAGCGCCGGATTGTCTCGCCATCACAGTTGCTACACCGGCAAAGATTGCCACATAGACGACCATATCCGCCAGCCCATCCAAGGTCTTCCCCAGCCGGGAACTCGTGCCGCGCAGACGCGCCAACTGCCCGTCGGTGCAATCCAGCACGTTGGCAATCATCAGGAAGAGCGTGCCCAAGAGGGCGCTGCTGCGCGTCCCTTGGGCAAACTGGTAGCCGGAGGCCACACCCGCGAGCATCGCCACCAGCGTCACCATGTTGGGGGTAATCGGGAGAGGGCGCAGAAGGAGCGCAAGTACGAAGGCCAGCGGGCGGTTCACGAACAGGTCAAGCGGCTCCTCGGTCTCCACTGGTTTGAGGGAGCGGAAAAGAAGCTCACGGATCCTCATCGTAGTTGCTCGGCCCACCTCCTGCGGATGATGAAACTTCTAAGACGGAAGCCTTTGCCCTTGGGTGCGGTCCTGGCCGAGGACTTTGCGCACCGCAGCACTTACCAGGGCGATGGGCGCCCCACGAACCACATAACGGCTCAGCAGCGAAACGGGCACACGCGGTGCTTTGCTGACTGCAAGGACCGCCCGGCGCAGCATCAAGGCGTTAACGGTGCGCAGCACGTGGCGGCGCAAAGTCATCCGCCTGGCCACTGCGTCCAGGGCGCCCATTAGGAGAGCCGTGTGCTCCTCTTTGCCAAGCGAAATGCGCACCATGTTGCGAAACGCAGGCTCATCGGTGATGAACTTGATCTTCAGGTGCCTCTTTGCCAGCTCCTCGGCAAGCAGCTCTTTGGCATGAGGCGGGTACTCAGCGAGGAAAAAGTTTGCTTCCGAATCAAAGGCCACAAATCCAGGGAGCGAGTTGATCTTCTCGATCAATTTCGCGCGGTCGCGACGGGTCTTCTTGGCCACTGAGCGGTAGTACTTGTCCGACTCGAGGGCGGCGATGGCCAACTGCTCCAGCACCTGGCTGAAGCCCAGCAAGCGCTCGGTGAGGCCCAACTTCTCGGGAAGCCCTTTGCTGACCAGGGCAAAGCCGATGCGCGCGCCGGCCAGCGCATAGTACTTGGAAAACGTGCCAAGGACTATCAGGTTGCCGTAGTTCTGCAGCCACCTGCTCACGGGCGGCTGCTCGCCAGAGGCAAAACCTGCGTAGGCCTGATCGTAGAGCAGGACCTGGTCAGGGTGAGAACTCAGCAGCAGGGACTCGAAGTGGCCAGAGTCGAAGGTTGATCCGGTCGGGTTGTTGGGCGAACAGACCACGGTCAGACGGGGGCGCAGCGTCACGAACTGCTGCAGGAGCGACTCATAATCGTAGAGGAATTGCCGCCCGTGTCGGTACATGAGGTAGGTGTGCTTGTCCAACTTCCGGGCCTCGCAAAGCTGGTCGTAGTAGTACCAGCCGTGGCTGGGGAGGAGCACAGCCTGGCCAGGGGCAAGCGCCAACTCGAAGATTTGCTTCAAGATGTCCTCTGCGCCGTAGCCCAGCAGCACCTGGTCGACTGCCACACCGAATCGCTCCGCCAGCAGGTGCCGCAAACCTCGGTTGTCGTCTCTGGTATAGTCCGAAAGGCAGCTCTTGTGCATGCTGCGCAGCACCTTCATGCACTTGGGTGAAGGGCCGTATTTGTTCTCGTTCTTGTCAAGCAGGATCTCTCGGCGCTGCGCCGACTCACGCTTCTTGCCCACGATGCTCTCCCTGTGCGATGTTCGTCCTTAGGCTCCGCATTGACTGCACTCCTGCAACTGCCCGAAAACGCCGGCAAATTTACATCTATGTTACGAAATTGTCAAGGAAAATATTCCCGCGAGGCACCATGGTAGACACCTTCGCATCGGTGTCGCCGACCCCTTCTCAGCATTTCATAACGGGCCAGCCATTGCCCCCTGCAATCCCGCAGCTGCTCAGGCCACTGGGAGAAGGTGGCCCGCGCAGCTCCGCAAGGATAAGCGCGGCGCACGAAAGGTGTCCGAAGCTCCTCGAGTCTCCCTGCAACAAGGTGCACCTCTTGTTCGCCGAAGCAGTCCCGCCCGTTGGCCCTTTGTCGCTCGGCTCAAGCCTCAGCTCTCAGCAAAAGGCTCAAAACGAAGACGGCCCGGCGCAGGGAAGCCGGGCCGAGCTCACGTAGCTTTCTTAGCGCGCGCGGCCCACCGATTTTTCCAGAGCCGAATGGATCATCATGAACTCGGCGATGTTCTCCGGTGTTAGCAGCCCACGCAACGTACCGGCTTTGAGCACAGGCATGATGCGGCACTTGCACCCTTGCAGGGCGGCCATGGCGTTCTGCAGCATGTCCGAGGTCTCGACCACCTGGAATTCCTTGCTCATTGCTTGCGCCACCGGATAGTCTTGTCCGTGCTCGGCAAGGGCGCTCATCAGGTCGCTGCGCGAGAGGATCCCCACCACCGAGCCGTCAACCACCACAGGAAAGTCCTGCTGGTAACCTGCCAGAATCAGGTCCACGGCGCGTTGCAGGGTGTCGTCCGGATGCAGGGTGCGGAAGTCGGTGAGCATGGCGCTGCTCACGGGCACATCGTTGAACAGCGTGCGCAGAGTGGCGACGCTGGACTCCTGAGCCGCGCCTATCCAGACGAACAAGGCAATGAAAATCAGAAACGGGTTGAAGAAGAACCCCAAGAAGCCGAACAGCAGCGCCATCCCCTGACCTAAGGTGGCGGCCACATGGGTGGCGCGCGCATAGTCCATGCGCATGGCTAAGAGCGCGCGCACCACCCGCCCTCCGTCCATGGGGAAGGCGGGCAACAGATTGAAACCAGCCAGGAAGAGGTTGATCACCAGCAGCCGTTGCACAAAGGGACCGGTGGTCACCGTCAGCTTGCTCATGGGGACCAACGCAGTGGTGGCGTTCAGAATGAGGAACAGCACGGCGGCGATTGCTATATTCACCGACGGGCCGGCCGCGGCCAGCCACAGCTCCTGCCGGGGGTCATCGGGCATGCGCTCGATGCGTGCCACGCCCCCAATCGGCAGCAGGGTGATGTCGCGCGTGCGGATGCCATACCTCCTTGCCACCAAGGCGTGCCCGAACTCGTGCAGCACGACGCAGAGGAAGATCGCTAACACAAACCCGACGCCTGCAGCTGCGACGCTCAGACTGTGACCCTGGCGCAAGTAGCTGAATGCCACCCACGCCAAGATGAGGAGAAACGTGGCGTGGATGCGGACCGGAATGCCACGAAAAGAGCCGATGTTCAGCGACCATTTCATTGTCGTCACCTCCTTGTCAAATCCAAGGTATTAGATGAAACCGCGTGCGTTCGGTTTCTCTGCCTCATTCTTTGCGCTGCCGGTGCTTTTCCCTTGATTTTGAGCGCAATCTTCATATATTTGAGGCACGAGGTCGGCCCACGAGCTCGGGGGAGCCCACCAATGCGACGTGAACCCTTTGCGTCTGTGACGAGAGCGTGCCGGCGCATGTACGTCTGCGGGGGAACAGTTTTCGTCATCAGTCAAAGTGGCGAAAAGCCGCGCACTGCCTGCGCAAACCTGCGCGGCAAAGGCTCCTGGCCGGCTGACATAGAACCCGCAGTTCGGTTCGCTGCAAACCAGCCAGAGGTGTACGTCTGACGGAGGTCTGGCATGAAGCCACGTCCCTTGATTGTCTTTGCCCTCGGATTCCTTTGGGCGGCCCTTGTGCTCGCCCAGACGGACGCCGAGCACAGTTGCTTTTCCATTGTCGTCGGCAAGCACGCCTCTGCTGACGGCTCTGTGTTGGTGGCCCACAACGAAGACGATGGTGGCCGTCAGCTGGTGAACATTTACAGGGTTCCTCGCCTGCAGCATGCCTCCGAAGAAACGGTGATCCTTTCCCCTGGCGCAGAGCTCCCGCAGGTTCCGCAGACGTGGAGCTACCTTTGGCTCGAGATGCGCGGGATGGACTTTGCCGACTGCTTCCTGAACGAGTGGGGTGTGGTGGTGGCCTCTGACGCCTGTCTTTCGCGCGAAGAACAGGGCGAGTTGCTGGGCGGCGGCATCGGGTACTGGCTGCGCCACGTGGTGGCACAACGGGCGCGCACCGCAAGGGAGGGCGTCAAGCTGGCAGGGGCGCTGGTAGAGCAATTCGGCTATGCCTCCAGCGGCCGCACCTATGTCATCGCCGACTCTCAGGAGGGGTGGCTGCTGGCCGTGGTGCGCGGCAAGCATTGGGTTGCGCAGCGGGTGCCCGACGACATGGTGGCCGTCATTCCCAACTACTACACCATCGGCCAGGTGGACCTTGCCGACACCCTCAACTTCCTTGGTTGCCCCGACCTCATCGATTACGCGCGCGAGCGCGGCTGGTACCAGCCGGAGCGCGACGGCGCCTTCCATTTTGCTAAAGCCTACTCGAAGCCGAGCCAGCTCCAGCACCCCAGTAATGTCCACCGCATGTGGCGAGGCGTGAATCTGCTGGCCGACCGTGCCTATTCGCTTGATGCGCAGTTTCCTTTCGCCTGTCGACCGAAGAAGAAGGTCACCGTCCAGGACCTGATGCTTGTCCTACGCGACCACTTCGAGGGCACCGAGCTGGACAAGAGTGAGCGTTACAAGAAAGGCAGCCCGCATCGGCTGGGCGACCACACCATCTGTGCACCGTCCACGCAGTTTGGCTTTGTGGCGCAGTTGCGCTCCTGGCTGCCCATCCCGCTGGGGGCAGTGCTCTACCTTGCACCTCGCCGCCCGGATGTGCAGGCATTCGTGCCGTGGTATGCAGGCGTGCAGAGCATCCCCGCAGGCTACGCAGTAGACGACTATGCGACCGCGCTCCGTGACCATTCTGCCAAGCCGCGCTGGCAGGGGCTGACGCCAGAAAACAACGCGTTTGTCGCCCTCTCGACGCTGGCCGACAAGGTGGACATCAACTTTGCTGCGCGACTGCGGCAGGCCCGCCAGGTCTGGGACCCGGTGGAGAAGGACATCTTCCGGGTGCAGCAAACCTTTGAGGCCAATTGTCTGGCGGTCTACAAGGAGTCGCCCGCCAAGGCTGAGCAAATGCTCACCGACACTACCGCGGCTTTGGCGCTGAAAGTCTGGAAGTTGACCAGGCAACTCCTTGACCAGATGAAGTGATGTCCTGCGGCAGCGCGCGGGGAAGCAGTGTTGCTCACACCCGCGACAGGTACTTGCCGGTGCGCGTGTCGATGCGGATGACGTCGCCCGCCTTCACAAAGGGCGGTACCTGGATGCGTGCTCCCGTCTCCAGTGTTACGGTGTTCGTGAGGTTGCCGGCCGTGTCGCCCCGCGCGACCGGGTCGGCCTGGGTCACCTCCAAGTCGACCGTGATGGGCAACTCGGCAGAGATGGGCTGATTCTCGTGGTAAAGGATCGTCGCCGTGTTGCCTTCCTTCAAGAAGGCGAGCTGCTCGCCCAAGAAATCGGCGTCGATGGTGACCTGGTCGTAGGTCTCCGGGTCCATGAACACGAGGTGGTCGCCGTCCCGATAGAGAAACTGCATGTCCTTGCGGTCGAGCCGCACTTCCTCTAACTTGTCGGTGAAGCGGAAAGTGTTCTCAATCACCCTGCCGGTCTTGACATGTTTCAGACGCGTGCGCACAAAGGCGCGCAAGTTGCCGGGAGTCACATGCTGGTACTCGGTTATGATGTAAATGTCCCCCGCGAACCGGATTGCCATGCCGCGACGGAAATCGGAAATAGACGACATAAGCCCTTTGCACCTCCAGGTTGATGGTGAACTGCTTCTCTCACTCACTTGCCTGCCAAATGTATACAATCTTGAGGGAAAAGGCAAGAGGTTCGTGCTCGATCTTTATGGGAAAAGCGGTGTGGCGCGATCCAGGTGCAAAAGTGGCCATGGTTGCTTTCGCAACGGATACCCGAGTGCAATGCCTGCGAACGTTGAAGTGGAGGAAGAGTGATGCTGACCATTCGTCAGTTGTCGAAGCGGGACCTTTCGGCCCTTCTCGAATTCTGGAACCGTGCGGTGCGCGCGGATCGACTGACCAAGAGCCTTTTGCAGGAGAAGGTCTTGGAGGATCCCGATTTTGAGCCGGAACTTGCCCTGCTTGCCGAGGAGGGAGGCCAGATGGTGGGCTTCATGATGGGGGTGACGCGGCAGAGCATGGGCGACACCGCCAGGGGCTGGATCAAACTCTTCGCTGTTGCCCGGCGATGGCGCCGGCGGGGTATTGCCTCACAATTGCTGCAGTCGGTGGAGGAAGGCTTGCGGCGCCGCGGAGTGAGCAGGCTGCAGGTCATGGACTGTCCCGTAAACTATCTGCAGCCGGGCATCGACCCACTGGCCTACACCGAGGCCATTTGCTTCTTGGAGCGTCGTGGCTTCAAGAAGGTGGGTGATACCTCGCACCTGAAGGCCGACCTGCAGAAACAGAACTTCGACACCGCCGCAGAGGAGCGCGAGCTGGCCAAGCAGGGCATCGAAATCAGGCGGGCGCGACAAGAAGATTGGCCGCAAGTGGAGGAATTGCTGCGCAGTGAGTGGGCCGCCTGGGTGCCCGAGGTTCACAAGACTCTCTCTCGACGGCCGATTAGCCTGCACGTAGCGCTTCTCAACGGCCGCATCGAAGCTTTCTCCGCCTACGACGCCAACAATGTCGGCACAGGGTGGTTCGGTCCCATGGGCACCAAGGCGGTCTTCCGTGGCAAAGGTGTGGGAGGCATTCTGCTCAGGCGGTGCCTGCGGGACATGCAAAAACAAGGGCACAAGTTTTCCACCATCCCTTGGGTGGGACCAATCCCGTTTTACATGCACTACTGCAACGCCCACGTGTACCGCGTGTTCTGGCGGTACGCCAAGGAGCTCAAATAGCTCTCCCCATTCGGAGGCAAACGAGGAGGTTATCCGTGCACAGAGGAACAAGAGGTTGGAGGGTGTCCCTGTTGGCAGCAGTAGCGGCCTTGATTGGCACCTCTCTGGTGTGCTCTGCCCCGGCTCGTGTCAAGCCGGGTGTGGAGGTGTTGGTGGCCAAGCGCCAAGATCTGCTTCGTGGCAAGCGCGTCGGGCTGATTACCAATCCCACGGGGGTGACTTCTACTCTGAAGTCAACCATCGATGTGCTTAACGAGCTGCCCGGCGTCAAGTTGGTTGCCCTGTTTGGTCCGGAGCATGGTGTGCGCGGCGATGTGTTTGCTGGAGAGCAGGTGAGCGACTTTGTCGACGCGCGCACTGGGTTGCCAGTCTACAGTCTCTACGGCCGCCACAGCAAGCCCACTGCCGAGATGCTAAAAGACGTGGACGTATTGGTCTATGACATTCAGGACATTGGCTCGCGCACGTACACGTACATCTACACGATGGCGTCGTGCATGGAGGCGGCTGCCGCCCAAAAAATCCCGTTTGTGGTGCTTGACCGCCCGAACCCTGTGGGTGGACTATTGGTCGAAGGCCCGGTTCTGGAGCATGGGTTCGAGTCTGGCATCGGCCGGTACCCGATCCCGTACACCTATGGCATGACAGTGGGGGAGCTGGCCATGCTGTTCAATCGTGAATTTGGCATCAACTGCGAGCTGACGGTGGTGCCCATGGAGGGCTGGCGGCGGGATATGCTCTTTGTGGACACCGGGCTGCCCTGGGTGCCGACTTCTCCTCACATCCCACACGCAGAGACTGCCCTTTTCTACCCAGCCACTGGCTGCCTTGGGGAGTTGGGGATCTGCGAAGGGGTGGGCTACACGCTGCCCTTTGAGCTCGTCGCCGACGAGTTCACCGATGGCCAGGCCCTGGCGAACCATCTCAACGCCCTCCGTTTGCCGGGCGTGGTCTTTCGCCCGCAGTACTTTCGACCCTACTATTTCCGGTTCAAGGATAAGCAGCTCTACGGCGTGCAGATTCACCTGACCGACCCGCGGGCATTCCGGCCGATGGAGACGCAAATGCACATCCTGGCGGCGCTGCGCAAGCTCTACCCGCAGGTCGACCTCTTCGATCGGGGCCGCTATCGCCCGGACAGCTTTGACCGGGCCATGGGCACGGACAAGGTTCGCAAAGCGCTCTTGGAAGGGCGAGGCGCTCAGGAGATCATGCGCGAATGGCAGCCAGCTCTGCAGGATTTTATGAAAGTTCGCCGCAAGTACTTGCTCTACCCGTAGGGAAACGTGGGGTACTCGCTGGCTACGTCCCTGCCCTCCGCGATGGCCAACGCGCGATTGAAAAAAGTCGGTTTTCCGCTTGACTTTCAGAGGTTTTTTTGGTATAATACACGGCCACCACAGGTGCGACGAGTTGGATCCTGAAAGGGGAAGGCAGTAACCGAATGCCCCCAAGGGCTGGGGTGGTCGCAGGCGAGCTTGCCGCAGCTAAGCGCGGTTTATGCGCGTGCAGACACATGGGCGCGGATCACCAGGGGAGGGTGTCGGTAGGCTTGACCGTGCCTGCTCTTTCTATTTGGCCCACGAGACCAATCAAGAGGGTCTTGGCTTGGTAGGTGTCACAACAGAAAGGCAGAAACGATGGCAACTGCGAAGAAGCTGAACACCGATGAGTTGTTGGCGAAGGCGTACCGCCCGGCAAAAGAAGCGATGCGACTCCACCCCTTCTACCGGGGCAAGATCGAGATCGTCCCCAAGTGCTGCATTCGCAGCTTTGATGATTTCGCCATCTGGTACACGCCCGGTGTGGCTGAACCGTGCAAGGCCATTCATGCGGACCCGGAAAAGGTTCTCGAATACACGAACAAGGCCAACCTGGTGGCCGTCATCACCGATGGGACGCGCGTACTTGGTCTGGGCGACATCGGGCCAGAAGCGGGCATGCCGGTCATGGAAGGGAAGGCCATCCTTTTCAAGTACCTTGGGGGGGTCGATGCCTTCCCCTTGTGCCTGGATACCAAGGATGCCGAGGAGTTCATCCGCACGGTGAAGATTTTGCAGCCCACCTTTGGCGGCATCAATCTCGAGGACATCGCCAAGCCAAAGTGTTTCTACATCCTGGATCGGCTGCGCCAGGAGTGCCACATCCCGGTATGGCATGATGACCAGCAAGGGACTGCGGCCGTTACCGTGGCCGGCTTCATCAATGCGGTCAAGCTGGTGGGCAAGAAGATCAATCGGCTCAAGATCGTGCTCTACGGCGCCGGCGCATCCAATGTGGCGGTGGCGCGCCTGCTCATGCACGTGGGCGTCAACCCTGGCCGGATGATCGTGTACGACAGCAAAGGACCCCTGAACAAGTCCCGGACCGAGTTCATCAGCGAGGAGCCGCAAAAGTGGCACCTGTGCGAACAGACCAATGCCGAGGGGGTGGACGTGCCCTTCGAGGAGGGGATAGAAGGGGCCGACGTGCTCATCGCTCTGTCACGCTCCGGTCCGGGTGTTATCAAGAAAGAGTCGATCGCCAAGATGAGCCGCGACGCCATCGTCTTCGTCTGTGCCAATCCCATCCCCGAGATCTGGCCGTGGGAGGCAAAGGAGGCGGGTGCGCGCATCGTGGCCACGGGGCGCTCGGACTTTCCCAACCAGATCAACAATTCCTTGGGCTTCCCAGGGATCTTCCGCGGCACGCTTGACGTTGCCGCCAGCACCATCACCGACGAGATGTGTATTGCCGCATCCTACGAGCTGGCCAAGTGCGCGGAGGACAAAGGGCTCCACGAGGAGTACATCATTCCCACCATGGATGAGTGGGAGGTGTACCCCCGCGAGGCGGTAGCAGTAGGACAGAAGGCCATCGAGCAAGGGGTGGCGCGTATCAAGCTGAGTAGAGAACAGGCCTTTGAGAAGGCTGCCACCACCATACGACGCGCGCGGGAAGAGGTGCAGATGCTCATGAAGCAGGGCTTCATACCCGAGGCCCCTGCTCTCAACGGCGAGGTGATCGAGTTCAAGAAATAGCTCTTCGCCTGCGTTCACCCGCGAGCTGCTGAGAAACGAGCGCCGTACGCTCCACCGGCAAGGTGCGAGGTACGGCGCTTTTTCTTCCTCGGCAGTTTGTCGTGCGCGTGTTCACGGCTTGGGCTGTGTGGCGGGCGAGAAAGGCCGCCCGTCACGGTGGCAGATGAGCTGGGCCACATTCCTTCCCGAGAGCAGCGCCGTGGGCAACCCGCCGCCTGGCTCCACCCAGTGCCCGGCCATGTAGAAGCCATCAAGACCGGGCAGCGTCTTGGCAATTCTCCTTGTGAGAACTTGGGGAGTCAGCACCCATCCTTCGAAGCTCCCCTGGTAGTTGTTGGTGTAGCGGATGACTGTAGCCGGCGCAGCCACATCAACCATTTCCAGGCAGTCCTTGACGTGTCCATAGCGCGCATCAAGGACTTCTACCACCTGCATGGCGAGGCGTTCTTTCTCCTCTTTGTACTTGGCCCGGTCGCTCTTGCGGAGGTTCAGCCAATAGGCGAAATCGCGGGTCGTCAGCCAGCAGCTGATGAGCGTCTTGCCCGGAGGCGCAAGCATGGGGTCAAATGTGGAAATGCGCACGGGCAGATCGTGCACCACCGTGCCGCTGTCCAGCTGGAGCGGGGGCTGGCACGGCAGGAGCGTTGAGTGGGGGATGTCGGCAAAAGAGCGAGCAACGCCCAGTGCCACCAGGACGTAGGAGGGGAAGGGCGTGAACTGCTGAAAGAGTTTCGTGATTCTGCTGTCGAAAAAGTCACCGCCCAGGAGCTCGAAGATGGTCATGTGGGCATCGGCCGCGGAGATGACAATTTCCGCCTGCTGTTCTTCGCCGTCGGCGAGGACGACGCCTGTAGCCCTGCCGTTTCTCGTCAGTATCTTGCACACACGAGCACCGTAGTGGAGTGTTCCCCCGGCAGCGAGAAAGCTGGCAGCCACCTTTTCGGCAAGCGGCCGCGAACCGCCCAGCGGATAGCCGGCGCACTTTTTGTGCATCCAGGCGACCGTCAGGGCGACGAACACCGCCGCCATCTCTGGAACGAAGGCATGCATCCACAAGCGGCGCAGGAGTGGATTGCGGGCCTTTTCGGCCAGTTGACCCAGCGAGACGCGTCCCCAGCGGAGCAGGGTGGGC
>JACIZP010000347.1 GCA_014359355.1 Calditrichota bacterium
TCACTGTACTGAAGGGGGAATGACCTCCTTTCTTGCGCGCCGCCAAATAGTCGTTCGGGTCACCTGGACGTGGGCGAATGCGCTGCAGCTCAATGTCGTCCCAATCGTCTTCTTGGGAAAAAGCTATGTACTGCAGGCCAGCAATGTGCGCGCTTCGTGGTCCCACGTCGACGATCTCCTTGTCGCGCACGCGGGGCATGGAACCGCCGCCAATGCCCACGGTTCGCACATCTAAGGTGCGGACGTAAAGCCTGTGGCCGCCGACCTGGGCGCTTCTCACTTGCGGTTTCCCGTTCTTGATAACCGAGATGTCAGTGGAGGTCCCGCCGACTTCTATGAAGATGCCGTCGGAGATGCGCAGGTACATCAAGGCTGCTGCTACCCCCGCTGCTGGCCCTGATAGCATGGTGAGGATGGGGCGGCGGCGCATCTCGTTGACATCCATGATGCCGCCATCGGAGCGCATAATCATCAATGGAGCCTTGATGCCGGTGCGTCGCAAAGCCTCCTCGGTCAAGCGGGCCGTTTCCAGCATCACCGGCATCATGCTGGCATTGATGACCGCGGTGCGGGTGCGGATGCGAAGACCATAGAGGCGCGAGATGTGGCTGGCCGCCGTGGCCAGATAGCCCATTTCCTGTGCCACCTGCGCCACCAGCTCCTCGTTGCGCGGGTCGTCAACCCCGAACACCTCGCTTGCCACAATCACCTGGGCCCCCTGAGTCACGAGGCCGGCAACAGCTTGCCGCACCTCCTGCCGCGTGGGGGGCTTAGAAACGTCCAGGTAGGCGTGACTGACCGGGAGGTACTTTCCAGGTGCCAGGAGAATGCGGTCCACCCTGGTCTGTCGACTGGCGATGCGTCCTTCTATCCCTTTGCCCATGGCCACGATGCCCACATGCGCTACGTCTCCCTCGAGGAGCGCGTTGGTAGCTTGCGTGGTCGAGTGGGCAATGAGTACGACCTCGTCGGCGTCGATGGCGGCAGTTGCCATGAGCTTTTCCAGCGATTCCACTACCCCCTTAGCGACACCCTCGGCCGCCTGGTGCGTGGTGGGCACGCATGCTTTTCCCACCAATTCAAAGCTGGCGATGTCCACCGCCACCGCGTGGGTAAAGGTGCCGCCGACGTCGATACCGATCTTAATTCTACGCTTCCGCGCCATGCGAGGTCTGTCGGGGTTACATGAAGCGCACGCCGGCTGCCGCTAGTCCCATCCAGGCGACGGCCCATGAATAGGGAATGGTGTTCCACAACACCTTTTGCACATCCTGTCCCATCTGATTTGCCAGCCACACGTTGTGCGTGTTTGTCGGATCGCTGATGCCTTGCACTTGTCCCACAGCCATAAGGACGCCCATCACGGCCCCAGGTCTCATGCCGCTCGCCATGAAGGCTGCAGCCAGCCCGTAGCCCATTCCCCACACGTTGAGCGGCCCGCGGTACAACGCCAGGGGCGCGGCCAGCCCGAACAGCAAGACATAGGAGAGCGAAGAAGAGGGGAGGAGGCGCGTCATGAAGGGTCGCAGCAACGCCAACACTGGCCATTCGCCGAGCTGGCGAGCGTGCCAGGCCTCGCCTGGGCCCATGATGGCGTTCAACAACATGCCAATGCCAAGCATCAAGGCCACGGCCGGCATGACCAGCGCCCCTCCTTCAAGCACGCTCCGCACGAGCACATTTACTCCTCCTGGCCGGTAGGCGCACACGAACGCGTACACCAAGCCGCACACAAAGGCGGCAATAAAGTTGGAGTTAAAGAAAAGAATCAGGAAGAGAGGGATCAAGGGAGAAAGGTAGGCACCCCAAAAGAGCCCATGCGCAGGTGTGCGTCTGGCTTGGCGCATCTTCCATAACCCCCAGGCGAAGGAGGTGGCCATCAGGCCGGCGATGGTACCCTCAAGCACCTTGCCGGCCATACGAAAGGCTGCGAGAATCGATGTACGGTGGTAGGCAGGCAGCCAATGCCAGCCGGCAACAAGCCCGATCACGAGGCAGATGAGGACGATGGCGAGTACAAAAGCCTTGCGGCGGTTGAACTCGTGTCCGTCGCGGTACAGCTGCACAAGAGTGTAAGCCACACCGACGAGGCTGGTGAGACAGAACATAGTGAGGGCGAAGGAGCGGATCTCGGCCACTGGCAGCTGCAGCACGTCGCGATAGACAGCCCAATTGCCGGCATTCAACAACCCGCCCATGCTGATACCCATGAGGAAGACGCCGGTGATGGTCAGGGGCCCCAGGCCTACCGATGACATAATGGGCACGACCACTGTCGCCACCATGATGATTGCGCCCAGGCCTCCTAAGGTGGTAAACAGTAGCGTGATGAGCCCCAGCATCGCCAAGGCGACCACCAATGGGCTGTCGCCAGCCAGTTCAGCGCCTTTCTTGATGAGGCTGTCGGCGACCCCCGTCTTTTGCAGCAGCACGCTGAGCATACTTCCGAACAGCGCGACCGTATAGGCAGAGTGAAGACGCAATGCTCCCTCACCAACCACAAACTGTACCACGTCCGCGATGTTGAGGCCTGCGACCAGCGGGATCAGGAAAGCCATGCAGGGCAGGCAAATGAGCGCGGGGAGCTTGCGCAGGAACATCGCTCCGGCGAACGCCACAAAGAGGAAGAGGACCGCGAGAATTCTGAGGGTTTCCATGGCTGCGGGACCGTGTGCGAGTGCTCTTTGCCTGTTCCTCACAAATATAGCATCTTTTTTCCCACGATGCCAGTGAAAAAGCGTGCGCCTGACGTGACTGCGCAAATCGGTTGCGCTGCACGGGCCGTTTTTGTATATTGGGCAGGCAGAAGAAGCGAGGTGTCCAGTGCCCAACCCCAGAGAAATCGCGAAGACGAAAGCCCAGTCGGCGCCATCTAAGGGGCAGAAGTGCAAAGAGGTGGACGTCTTGGTGGTCGGGGCCAGTACCGGAGGGGTGTGCGCAGCAATCCAGGCCGCACGCCTCGGGGTGCAAGTCGCCCTCGTGGAGGAGACACCCTGGTTGGGCGGGATGCTGACGGCTGCCGGCGTGAGCGCCGTGGACGGCAATCACCTGTTGCCCTCCGGCCTCTGGGGCGAATTCCGCCAACATCTCTACGACCACTACGGCGGCCCCCAAGCGGTGGCCACTGGCTGGGTCAGCAACACATTGTTTGAGCCCCGCGTGGGAGAGGCCATCTTCAGGCGAATGGTTGCGGGGGAACCCAACATTGATGTCACCCATGGATATTGGCCGGTGCGCGTGCTCACCAGGAGGGGGAGAGTGCATGGGGTTCAGTTTGAGAATTGCCGCGGTGAGCTGCTGACCGTAAGGGCTACGATCACCATCGATGCCACCGAATACGGCGATGTATTGGCAGGGGCCGGCTGCTCCTACGACCTCGGGCGCGATGCTCGTGCGCAAACGGAAGAGCCTGGTGCTCCGGAATCGCCGGACCCCTTTATCCAGGACCTCACCTACGTGGCCATCCTGAAGGACTACGGCCATGGCCAGGACTGTGGCGTGGGTAGGCCAAGGGGTTACGATGAACGGCTCTATGCAGGCACCTGCCGTGAACTTGGCGGGCAAGGAACCGGTGCGCCCGACTGTGACCGGATGCTTTCCTATGGGCGACTGCCGGGCAACAAGTTCATGATCAATTGGCCAGTGCACGGTAACGACTGCTATCTCAACGTGGTGGAGCTACCTCGTGCCATGCGCCGGCGCCTCCTCCAGCAGGCAAAGCGGACCACGTTGGGCTGGATTCACTTCGTGCAGAAACATCTCGGGTGGCGACACCTCGGTTTGGCGGACGATGAGTTCCCTACCCGCGACCGTCTGCCGTTCATACCTTACAACCGCGAGGCGCGTCGATTGCGGGGTGTGGTGCGCCTCACCACCTTGGATCTGGTCGATCCGTACAAGCAGGCACGTAGGCCACTCTTCAAGACAGGAATCGCGGTGGGCAATTACCCTTTGGACCACCACCACGCCCGTTGCCCGGTCAGGATCGAAGAGGCATTCCCTGAGATCCCGGCGTTCACCGTCCCTTATGGCTGTTTAGTGCCCGCGGAAGTAGAGGGACTGCTGGTGGCCGAGAAGACGATCTCGGTGACGCACCTTGTGAACGGTTGTACGAGATTGCAGCCGGTAGTGATGCTGGTGGGGCAAGCTGCTGGTGCGGCAGCTGCATTGTGCGTTCTGCGGCAGTGTCAGCCTCGTCAGCTTGCGGTGCGTGCCCTGCAAGAAACACTCCTTCGCTATGATTGCTACCTCATGCCCTTTACTGACTGCCCCCGCGAGAACCCCCTTTTCGAGGCCGTGCAACGCGTAGGGGTGTGTGGCTTGATGCGCGGCCTACCCAAGCCGTCCGGCTGGGCTAACCAGATGCTCTTTCTGCCCGAGAAACCACTGGAACTACCTGACGCTCACCTTGCACTGGTCAATGCGCGTCCGCACACCGACCTCGGCGGCCTCTTTGGACCCCTGTCCACACATCGTTTTCTTACGCGCCGCGAGGCGCTGCGGCTCATCTGGAGTGCGTTGGGCCAGCCTGTCCCGCTTAGCGGTCACGCCTCCGAAGCGTCCGGGGACCGAGTTGAAACCCAGTCTCTTGCAGTGGCGAGGGAACGCGGCTGGCTGAGCGGGTCTCTCGGTGCTTTTTTGCAGCGGTTGGATGCCCCGATCTCGCGCGCGGAATTTGCCTTCCTCCTGGACAAGGCCTTGGACCCGCTTGCTTCTAACCCCATCTCGGTGCTCCCTGCAGTTGGCCCCTAGTGGATGAGATACCCTCTGCATGCGGACCAAGGGGGTAAGCGCGTCGGCATGGCCTGTTGCGGCGGTTGGCGCTTGGCTGAAGAATGGGCTAGTGGTCGGCGTGTATCGCCGTGCTCGTGGGGCAGAAAGGGAGATTCTCTGCCGCTTTCCTGCCAAAAATCGTCCGGCAAAGCAGATTTCACTTGACAAATTGGCGGCAAAAACTTATCTTGGGATAGTTAAAATTGCTTACTAACCAGAGAGCCTCTCGTGAGTCTGCGCGGAATTCGCAGCCTTTCGTGCCTTGCCTTAGCGCTCCTACCGGTGAGCAGTTACGCCCAGCTCACAGGTAAGATCACAGGCCAGGTGGTGGATGCGGAAAGCGGGCAGGCGTTAGTGGGGGCGAACGTTGTGGTGGTGGGGACCTACATGGGCGCCGCCACCGACGCGAAAGGCTGGTACGTCATCCTCAACGTTCCTCCTGGACGCCATCGCCTGGAGGTTTTCTATCTCGGTTACAAGAAGGTCGCCGTTGACGGCGTCGAGGTGCGCATTGACCGCACGGCGCGCGTCGATGTGAAGATGACCCCCACGGTGCTCGACCTTGGGCAGTCGGTAACCGTGACAGCGGAAAGGCCCATCGTCGAGGCGGACAAGACGGCCAGCGGTGTCCACTACGACGGACGCGACGTGCAGAACCTGCCGGTGGAGGGGCTGCGCAACGTCTTGGAGCTCGCTCCTGGCATCAGCCGCAACCCCGACGGCACAATCAGCATCCGTGGCGGAGGCGCCTACGAGATCAACTACTCAGTGAACGGCATCACCAGCATGGTGACCAACACGGGGGTGCCAGCCTACGGTACTGGTGGCAAGTCCGAGAACAGTTGGAAGTACGACATCAACCCGTTGGCCGTTGCCCAGATGGAAGTGATTACAGGGGGCTTTAACGCCGAGTATGGGAACGCCCAGTCCGGTGTGGTGAAGGTGGTGACCAAGGAGGGGGGTTCACGCTTTTCCGGCGCCGTGCAGGTGGAATACCGGCCGCCTGGTCAGTATCATTGGGGCGATTATCTCTACTCCCACGACCAGTTCGAATGGCGCAAGTGGGGCCTGTTCGAGAATTGGTTAAAGGAGCCCCAGTTCAAAGATAGCACCGGCGCCGTGAACGTGGAAGAAGCGTGGCGGAACTACAGGCTCTGGATCCGCAATCACACTCCTGCGGACGACAATATCCTCGGCGTCTATGACTACCGCAAATATCCGTACACGCGATACCTTTTCAGCTTTGGGGGGCCGCTGGGCAAAGAGGCAAGCAAGATGAGCTTCTTCCTGACTGGTGAGATAAAGAACAACCCCACGCGCCTGCCCACGCGCGAGAAGGTGCAACGTCTGGCAAACTACTCCATCGTTTTGGCTTTCAAACCAACTCCCCAACACCAGTTCAGGTTCACAACCCTCTATCAGCACTTCTATGGCGGGATGGGTTCGGGTTCAGAAGACATACGCTGGGCCGGTTTGTCGGGAAGCTACGGCGCCAAGCGCAAATACACCTTGATCTACGATTCCCCTCGGGAAGAATCGGTGTTCGCGCAAAGCCTCAATTACAAGCACATCTTCTCCGCGCGCGCCTTCGTGGAGGCCACCTTTACTTATCAGAACGAAATCCTTTACGCGTACCAGACCCCCACCCCGGGTATCGACAAGGACGTGCAGCTCCATCCAAACCCCGCGGATCGGCAGCTCGAGGACCGCGGGCCGTGGAACGAAAAGTACCGTGAGTACTACACCTGGTCAAGCCTCTACAATCAGGCTTCTCTCACGCGCTACTATGAAGCACGCCTCAGCCTCACCCGTCAGTTTCGTACTACAAACCTTTTCAAAGCGGGCATAGAGGCGTGGCTCATGGACCAGGATTACAATGCCTCCTCGTCACTCTGTGTGGCGGCTTTCATCTGGCGCACAGGCTTTGCCACCAACTACAAGGCCAAGACCTGGTATGCTGCGGCGTATGTTCAGGACAAACTGGAATTCGCCGGCATGGTCGCCAATCTGGGCGTTCGTCTGGACGCCTACAATTTTGGAGCCGATGTGCCGAAGGACAAGTACAGCGTCTTCTATCCTGCTTTAGGAAGCCCGAGCATCGGCACGCCGGCGTGGGAACCATCAAAGACGTTCGTCTCCTTGTCTCCGAGGGCAGGCATCTCTTTTCCCATCGGCGAGAGGACGGCCTTCCGCATTCAGTATGGCCATTTCCGTTCCATGCCCACCATCAATCAGGCACTGGATAACCAGACCTACAACGGGTGGGGCAGCTATGGGAACCCCAATCTGAAGCCAAAATTGAGTATTAACTACGAGGTCGGCGTACAGCAGAGCCTGTGGGGTACGCACCAGCTGGACGTGGTGACCTACTACAACGACCTCAAGTACCAGATTGCGCCGGTTTACATCAAGGCGGCTACAGGGAGCCAGAATAAGCCTGGAGACCTCAAGGGGAGTTACATCAGCTACGAGAACCGGGGGTATGGGAGTGCGCGCGGCGTCGAAATCAGTTTCGCCAATCGCCCGACCGGCAGATGGAACTATCGCCTCTCCTACACGCTCAGCCAAAGCAACTATGGTTTCCACGGGGTCTACCTCCAGGCACCTGACATGACACCTGAGTTGGAGCAGAAATACAGCTACTCGGCAAGCGACTACCTTTCCCCTGAGGACCGCACGCACCGCTTCAGTGGTGCTGTGACCTACATCCTGGGTGAAGGCGCTGGCCCCAGGGTTCTAGGCCTGCGCCCACTGGCGCGCATGTCGATAGGGCTGGTCCTCATGGTGCGCAGTGGCCTGCCGTACTACTGGTCGCCCGAGTATCAATACGAACGGACCGTCGAGTCCAATCGCCGCTACCCCAGCGAGTCGCAAACGGACCTACGGGCCGAAAAGCTCGTAGGTCTCGGGCCCGTGACTTTGACACTGAGCCTGCGCGTGCTCAATCTCTTTAACAACCAGCATCTGACGCCCATCTCTGACGCGGAGGAATTGAATCGCTGGGTCTTGAGAAGTGCAACCTATGCCGACCCTGACGATGCCCCGGATCGCGATGTGCGTCGCTACAACTATTTCCAGGTCTATCGCAATGTCCCACGCCAGGT
>JACIZP010000348.1 GCA_014359355.1 Calditrichota bacterium
ATCTTCAGCCCAGAGTGAAGCGACTGTGGCTCGCCTGCTGCCAAGAACGCTGCAGCAGATTCACCATGCGCCCGCGCCGCCGCACCTGCTGCGGCCAGCGCCTGGCGGCCAGCGGTGCGGCGACCGTGAGCAACTGACATCACGAGCTCCGCAATTGGCACCACGAAGACTACCCACCTATCCCGCATCCTCACTTCAAGAGTGCGATACGACGCGAGACCAGCTCGGCTCCGACACTCACGCGGCACAGGTACAGACCACTGGGGAGCCCCGGGTCGCGAAACAGCAGGCTGTGCCGCCCAGCAGGGAAAGCCTGACCATCCGCAAGCACGGCGACTTTCTGCCCGCACACGTTGAAGATTTCTATGGTGACCCGCTGCGGCTCCGGCAACTCAAAACTGATGGAGGCGCTGCCGCTGAAGGGATTTGGCCGAATCGCGTGGAGAACAAAGGAGGCCGGGGTGGGTCGGGGGCCCCCGGAAACTACACGGCTTGCCGCCGCCCTTATGCGCAGCACCCCGCCATCGCCCACAACCCACCCATGCGCCGCATCAGCCATGTCGATGTCCCTGGGACAGCCGATGGAAGGTGTAGGCAGAGCGGTCCAGGTCTTTCCTGTGTCGTTGCTGACCGCAAGCACATCTCTTGGGTTACCCCAATCGGTAGGGGCCAACGCAGCGAACACCGTGGAAGGATCGCCCGGTAGGAATTCCAGATCCTGAAACCACCTCTCTCCAAGGGCGGGCTCATGAGCGGTCCAGGTCGCGCCGCCATCCCTTGTCAAGTAGATCGGGCTGTCGCCCTTCCACGCGGCCAAACCTATCTGCTCATCGAAAAATCGGACTACATTGACCTTGTCAGCGCGAATGGGGAGCGGACTCCACGCAGCACCCCCCGTTGTGGTCTTCTGCAGGAAGAAGCTATCCACGGGTACTGTGCGGCAGGCGAAGCGTCCGAAGCCGACGGCTGGGGACACGAACTGCACCCCGCGCCACAGGTCGCTCAGCCAGGCACCCAGGAAGTAGGACCGGTTGCGCGACACCCAAGTTTTACCTCCGTCCTCTGTCACCAAAACCGCCAAAGGGGCGCTGGCCGGCGCATCTCCCACGGCCACGCCATGCAGCGCATCGAACATCTCGATGTAGTCCAGAAATTTCGTGACCGTTGTATCTGAGGAGGCGTCAAACTGCACCTCCCAGCTCCGACCTCCGTCTACGCTGTGATAGATGCGATGAATATTGACTGCCCAAATATGCAACGAGTCCACCGCCGAAAGATCATAAATGCCCCAGTCGTTCCACGGAAAGATCGCCCAGGTCATGCCTCCATCTGTTGAGCGAAACACGGCAGGCTTACCGCTGCTCTTTTCCACGCCGCAGAAAAAGACCGTGCTACTGTCAACCGAATCGACCGCGTAACAGTCGCGAGCAATCCTCACCGCTTGAAGATCCCACAGCTGCGCCTGCAAACCCTGCCCTGCGACTCCCAGAGAAGCCAGCAAGGCAAGTGACTGCGCCACTGTCATGGCTTTCTTCATAGTTCATCCCTCCTCCTTTGCTTAGCTCAGCGGCCAAAGCAGACGGAACCCCGGCGCCAGCCGTGCCGGCCTGGCATGACCACGGCAGCCGCTGCACTCGCCCAGCGCTCCCCCCGGGGTCCACCTGCCGGCCCCGCTGGCAGCGGCTGCAAGTCCACGCCCCCGGCTGCAGCGTTCAACTGCTGCCGGGCCGCAGCCGGGGTGTCACCTTCACCCCGCGAACCCCCCTTGACCCAACCTGTCGCCGCTACCTTCCGCCTGCCAGTGGCCGTTCTCACGGTACCACCCGTTGCTCCTCTGGCATAGCCTGCAGCTCTTCTGTGTAGGATGAGTATGTGCCATACACGCGCCCCCTCATCCGATACCAGATGGCTCTGCCCTTCGGGTCTGGAATGGTGACCGCCTGGTCGGTCCACGAGTCAGCCTCGTGGTCGGTCAACGTAGCAACAAGCGTCCACGCACCACCGCCGATCTTTCTTTCGAGGCAGTAGGCGTGCACCCAGTAGGCGGACCAGACGAGCTGCGGGTGGTTCGCGGTCACGTGTACCGCAAACTCCGCGGGCACCGGCACATCGGGCAGGGGAGGCTCGCCCGGAAGGTACTGGCACATTTCGGTGGGGTTCGGGCCGTAGGCCGACCAGTACCGGGCACAGGTCTCGCAGCTTATCACGTGATCGGGTGGTGCGCCACAATACATCCCCGCCTCTGCTCCCGGCGGGTTTTGCTCCGAGGGAAAGATATTATTGCAGCAGAGCCGGGCCTCCAATTGTTGCTGTGCCGCCCCGGATCTCCTCACCGCCTCTTTCTCCCCCGTGATCCTCTCCCCGCAGGCCAGCCACAGCAGCGCCACTGCCAGGCAGCCCGCACCGACATAGGCCAATGTCCTCAACATAACGTGCCCTGCTCCGCTTGGCGTCCACAATACTCAGCTCTCCTCTTGCGCCAACCGCCCCCGGAGGGCTCCGCCCGGAAAAAGAAAGACCTGAGCGCAGGGCGCCACCCGGCACCACACACTCAGGCCTCTTTCTGCCTATTCGGCACGCTATCCGCCCACAGCGCTCCCCACTCCCTCGGGGGGGCAGCATGCGGGCTCCGCCCCTACCAGTTGCCTCTGGCTATGTCCAGCTGCCTCAACCATTGCGCTGCCCTCGTAGCTTTCGGCACCCCAGCCTCGGAACCGGGCCGGCAGAGGGCGGGGCTGCGCACCATGAAGTATAGAAAAACCGAGTGAAAAAATCAAGTACAATCTTCACGTCAGAGCAGAGACGCCGTCCGGGGCCTGGTGCCAAGAACGCGGCAGCAGATTCACCATGGGGCCAGGGTAGTGGGCCCTTCGCTTCTTTATTCCATCTGCACCAAGGTGGCCTTTAGGGAAAGAATCCGCTTTCTGGTGGCGCGCAGTACCTGGAACTGATACGGTCCCACCTGCACGAACTCGCCCCTTCTGGGAATCCTCCCCAGGCGCCACAGAATGAATCCAGCTATGGTGCTGTAGGGTCCGGGCGGCAGCTTCCACCGCATGGCCGCGTTCAGCTCCTCCACGCCCAGGCGGGCATCAACCCAGATTCCCCCATCGGGCAGGGGCCGCCACAGAGTCACTTCCTCGTCGTGCTCGTCCTCGATCTCGCCGAACAGCTCCTCCAGCACATCTTCCAGGGTGACCATGCCGGCGGTGCCGCCGTATTCGTCCAATGCCACAGCCACTGCCGCGCCGGCGCGCCGAAACTCCAGAAGAAGCCGATAGCAGGAGGTCGTCGCCGGCACGAAGAGAACGTCCCGCACAATGGCGGCCAGCGACTTGGGCCTGCCCAGCAGGTCACGCACGTAGACAACTCCCTTGATGTCATCCAGGGTCTTCTCGTACACCGGCAGACGGCTGTAGCCCGACTGGCGAAAGACGCGCTGCGCCTGTTGCAGGGTGCTATTGAGGGGCAGGGCGACCATATCCACGCGCGGCACCATGATGTTTCTCACCGGTCGCGCTGCCAGCCGTAGAAGGCGCGAAATCAGGTCGCGCTCATGCCTGGCGATGGTGCCGGCGGCAAAGCTCTCGCGCAGCAGGATGGCCAGGTCTTTGCGCGAGAACACGGCGTAGGTGGCGCGCGCATCCGCGGCTCGTGGCCCCGCCAGCTTGAGCACCGCCCACCGCAGCACGGAGTTCACCGGCCAGAAGACCAGTTCGAACAAGCGCAACGGATAGGCAAGGGGTTGAACCAAGCGCTGCGCCCTCTCGCGCATAACCGTCTTGGGTACAATCTCTCCGGCAACAAGAAGAACGAGGGCGGAGTCAACGATAATGCTTCCGGGCGGCAAGTGCGGTTGCAACAGGAGGGCCGCAAGGGCCGAGAAGAGCACCGTAGCGACGTTGTTGCCCACCAGGGTGGTAAAGATGAAACGTTCAGGATTCTGCACGAAACCATAAGCAAGGCCGGCGCCTCGCTTCCCTGTGCGCCGGGCTATTTCGCAGCGGACGCGGTCGGCCGCGACGAAGACCACTTCGGTGCCTGAGAAGAAGGCGCTGAGCGCCAACGCCAGGAACATGCCGGCCAACGACACAGGTGAGCCTCCGCCTATTCCTCGCGCGCCGTCGCCTTGCCTGAGGTAGCGGCGGCCACACGCCGCAGGAATTCTTCGGCAAGGCTTTGCCGCACCGCAACCACCAGGTTCACTTGCTGGCCATAATCGACCGCGTGCACCCGCCCCTGCACCTTGCGGACCACCTGTTCCACGGCGCTCTCCAGGTCGTAGGGGCAGCTCACCGTGAACGTGCGCGTTAGGAAGCGCTCCACCACGCCGGCGCGTTCGAGTGTTTCGGCGGCACACTGCCCATAGGCCCGCGCCAAGCCGCCCATGCCGAGCTTCGTACCGCCAAAGTACCTGGTGACCACCAGGATGAGATTGGTGAGGCATCGCCCTTCCAAGGCGTCTAAGATGGGTTTGCCAGCGGTGCCGGAAGGTTCGCCGGCGTCGCTGCTGCGCACCAGCACCTGTGCCCCGCAGCCAAGGCGGTAGGCGTAGCAGTGGTGGGTGGCATCGTGGAAGCGGCGTTGGACCTCGGCCAGGAAAGCCTCGGCTTCCGCGCGGCTGGTCACAGGCTGGACCTGCCCCACAAACCGCGAGCCCTTGACCCTGATTTGGTGCTCGGCATACCCCGCCACCGTGCGATAGGCATCCGCTGCCGGCGATGTGAGTTTGTCCCTTGCCATTGCCTTGGCCTCCTCCGTGGGTTAGAATATACGCAACGCCCTCGCGATGTGCAAGAGCTTTCTCGGGGAAACCGCGGGGAGCGCTACAGTGCGGCTCATTGGGCGAAGGAAGATCGGCAACATCCCGGGAGCGCAGAACGCGAACGGCTGTCTAATGCGGGCAGACTGGCGGGGTTGCAAGGCCAAGAGGAAGCCGAGCCGATTCCCTCAGAAGCACCACGGGCAACTGTGGCCCGAGGCTGCGTGGACTTTCCAGTTGCCGGCCGTGGGAGGTCCCACAACTCGGCCGGCACTGCGCCAGCGGCGCGCGCTGCTGAGCCATCTTTCGACCAGCCCCCACGTGCCCCGATTCCCACGCAGCAAATATGCCCACCCCTTCTCCGGTCGGGCGAGGTGGGCATATTCCTGCAACCACACCAACAGACTCTTCTCTCGATGCCTCTCTATCCCCTGGGCGTCACTCCTCTGGGCGCAGCCACCCCCACCGGGTTCAGGCGCGCGCATGCTTGGCGCTCTCGCGGATCAAGCTACGCCCGATGACGTTGCGCTGGATCTGGTTGGTACCCTCATAGATCTGGGTGATCTTGGCATCGCGCATGTACTTTTCGATGGGGTATTCGCGCATGTAGCCGTAGCCACCAAAGATTTGCACGGCATCAGTGGTGACCTTCATGGCCACATCAGAAGCAAAGACCTTGGTCATGGCCGAAACCTTGGCGATGTCAGTGGCCCCGGAGTCGATGTAGCGGGCCACGCTGTAGATGAGAGCGCGCGCCGCCTCGATTTGCGTCGCCATGTCCGCCAGCATGTGCTGCACCGCCTGGAAGGCAATGATGGGCTGACCAAACTGGTGCCGCTGCCGGGCATAGTTCACGGCCAGGTCAAAGGCCCCTTGCGCGATGCCCAAGGCCTGGGCAGCAACACCAGGGCGCGACTTGTCCAATGTCTTCATGGCGATGATGAAGCCGTGCCCTTCCTTGCCCAAAAGGTTCTCCTTTGGCACGCGGCAGTCTTCGAAAATCAGCTCGCAGGTTGCCGAAGCGCGAATGCCCATCTTGTCTTCCTTCTTGCCGTAGGAGAATCCCTCCATACCCTCCTCGACGATGAAGGCGGAGGCGCCACGTCCACCCCGGGCCGGGTCGGTCATGGCAATTACGGTGTAAATCTTGGCCACGCCGCCATTGGTGATAAAGTGTTTGGTGCCGTTGAGCACATAGCAGTCGCCATCTTTGCGCGCCGTCGTCTTGATGGCCTCGGCATCGGAGCCTGCTTCCGGCTCGGTCAACCCGAAGGCGGCCAGTGCCTCTCCGTTGGCCAAGCGGGGCAGGTAGCGCGCTTTTTGCTCGTCATTGCCGGCGATAATGATGGGGAAGGCGCCTAAGGCAGTACCGGCCAGGGCCAAGGCAATGCCGCCGCATGCTCGGGACAGCTCCTCGGTGACGATGACCAGATCGAGGACGCCGCCGCCGAGGCCACCGTACTTTTCTTCAATCCACACGCGGAAAAAGTCCATCTCGGCCAAGGTCTTGACGATTTCCCACGGGAACTCGCCGGACTGGTCGTGCTTGGCTGCCACCGGTCGGATCTTCTCCTCGGCAACGGTGCGCGCCATCTCGCGCAACATCTTCTGCTCTTCGGTCAGAAAGTAGTCCATCGAGCTCTCTTCCTCCGTCTCAGATCACGTGCAGTTTGACGAGGGCGCCGCGTGCTGCCCTCTGTTCGGCCGCCTTCTTGCTCCGTCCCTGGCCCGTTCCATACCGCTTGCCCCCGATGCTGACCGCCACGGTGAAGAGCTTGTCGTGCTCTGGCCCGTCCTCGCGTTCCACCCGGTAGGTGGGCGTCGGCATTCTTTCCCGCTGGCAGTACTCCAGCAGCAGGCTCTTGTAGTTCTGGTTCTCTTCCCTGGCGAGAATGCCCGGGAGACGCGACAGCACCAGGCGCTGCACCACCTTGCGCGCCGGCTCAAGGCCGCCATCTAAGTAGACGGCGCCGATGATGGCCTCCATGGCATCGGCAAGGATGGAAGGACGCTGGGCCCCTCCTGCCCTGCGCTCCTGTTCGCTCAGGAGCAGATGCTCCCCTATGTTCAGCGCCCGTGCCACAGTGGCCAAAACTCCGCGGCTTACTGCCAAAGACTTCATCACCGTAAGCTCCCCCTCTGGCCGCCGCGGGTAGCGATGGAAAAGATATTCGACCACCACTAGGGCCAATACGGCATCGCCCAACAGTTCCAGCCTCTCATTGGCCATGTAGCGCGGCTCGCCGCTCTCGGCAAGGTAGGAGCGGTGCTTGAGGGCCTGGGTCAGGTAACCTGCATTCTTGAAGCGGTAGCCCAGTTTGTGGCCGAGGACAAGAATAGCGTCTGCATCTGCGGCACGATTCCCGAGACCGATTCT
>JACIZP010000349.1 GCA_014359355.1 Calditrichota bacterium
GGCAATCTCTTCCCGCACCTGCGGCGACTTGTAGAGGCCTTTGCGCTTGGCTTCTTGCGCCAGGAAGTGGTCGCGCACCATCGTGCTCAATACCCGTGCCAATGACGAGCGGCAGGCATTTGGGGAAGATGTGGCGATGGGCGGACGAAGCACACGCCAACGCTTCAGCACTTCGCCAATGCGCCACTGGCCGCCCGCAAAGCGAAGCACGACCATGTCGGCTGCTCCGGCAAGATCCTGCGCGGTCAAACCTACCAGCTCATCACTCAATAGCACCTGGCGCTCGGCAAGAGGATGGAGGTCGCCACCGGAAAAGTCAACGTGGCGCTGCACCGCTTCAGCCAGAATGTTGAAGGCTCGCTCGTCGACCTCCACCTGCTTGTCGCGCATGACTTGTTTCACGTAGGCATCGGCTCGCGCGGCCTCCCTCCGGGCCCGCAGAATCTTGTGGGCCTTGTGGTGGAGCTCTGCTGCCTCCGTTTCCGTCAGTGCTGGCGCGAACGCAATGGAGTCCACCCGGCACACCACGTAGCCGCGGGTCGTCTTGACGACGGGCGATATCTCGCCAATGCGGAGCTGAAAGATGGCGTCGTCGAGGGCAGGCTCGATGTCACCCCAGCGCGTTGCAAATCGGAAACGCGTGGTGTCGGCGGCGATCGGGCCCAGTGTGCGCAACAGCCCTGCAAATGAGCCGGAGGCGAGCAGCTGCCGGCGCGCCTCCTCGGCCTCTGCCTGGTTCTTGGTCAGGAAGAATTGAACGGTGCGAGTTTGGCGCATTTGCTGTGCGGCTGCCGCGACTTCCTGGGGCGTCAAGTGGACCTTGTCCTGCACCTCCCGGGCGTAGAGAGCCCGCGCCGCTGCAAGATCGGCACAGAGCGCCACGGCTTCCTGGAAGTGCTCATCGCGGTGAAGACCTTGGTCCTCAGCCTCCAGCGCTAACAACTTCTCGTCGATGAGCAGCTCTACCAAGGCCCGCTTCTGCTCTTCCGGCGTTCCTTTGACCTGCGGCCGTATAGCCAGCTCGCAACGCAAGGCAAACTGCTGCTGCGTTATGCCACGGTCCCCGACGCGCGCCACAAGCGGCGAATTGTCTCTGGAGCGCCCACATTGGACCAAACAGAGCAGGAGGGCCCCAAGGATTGCCCATCCACACTGCAGAAGCTGTGCGCGACGCACCTTCAGTCCCTCGCCAGGTTTCCTTACCGCAGTAGCAGCAGCTTGCGCGTCAGGCGTTCTCCCTCCGCCGTCAACACCACGAAGTAGACCCCGCTGGGCATGGGTCGACCTTGGGCATCATTCCCTTCCCAGGCAACCTTTCTGTAGCCGGGCTCAACAGCGCCGCTTGCCAGTTTCGCCACCTCCCGCCCGAGCACATCAACAATCCGTATGTGCATAGTCGTTGTCGACTTGGGCACGCCGTACTGGATGGTCGTCAGGGTGCTGAATGGGTTCGGGTAGTTTTGCAGGAGCACGAAATGAGCCGGCAGCGAGGCGGCAGGGGAACCGTGTACCGCAGTTCCCTCGGCCACTATGTTGGCGATCTCCGCATCGCACAGGGCGTAGCTGAAAATGCGGATGTCGTCCAGCACACCGGCAAAGTTGTAACCAGCGTCGTGAGGCAACATCTGGCCGATGGTGAGGTCGATGGACGTGGGCATGAGCCGACCAGACCACTCCGCGCGGCTATCCAGCGCGCCGTCCAAGTAGAGCGCCATAGCCGTGCCGTCGAAGATGGCGATCACGTTGTAGAAGCGACCGGGCACAATTTCCGTCCGGGTGTCCAGGTCCTTGACTCCGCGATCGGTCTTCACTGTCCACCGCACTTTTTTCTCGGGAGTGAGCGAAATCTTCCAGCGATTGTCCCAGCTGCCGTGCGAAATGGGGTAGCGCTCACGGTCGCCAATGCTGGTCGCGTTCATCCATAGGCTAATGCTGATCTGGTCGCGAAAATTCAGCGCCTGCGTGTTGCGAACGCGAATGTTGTCGTCGTCGCCATCAAAAACGTACGCGCAGTTCGCATTGCCGAATCGATCGGCGGAGAGCTGGGCACCGAACACCGTGCCATGGTGCCCGAAGCCGCTTTCATCGCGGGCGTCGCCATTGAAAGGATAGTAGGCGATGGGAATGCCCGTGCCGGGGTTGGTCGGGTCTTGCACCACCACGGCGATGCTGTCCGTTGCCTGGCCGCCATGGGGGTCCGACACCGTGCATCGCAGGACGAAGAGACCTGGAGTGGCGGGCGCTGTCCATGTGGCAGTGGAATCGCCCGCTTCAAGCTGACCACCAGAGGATGACCAGGCATAGTTCAGGCTGTCCCCGTCCGCGTCCCATGCAGAGCAGTGCAACATCGCGGTGCCGCCCAGGAGGATCTTGCGCGGGTCTGCTTCCAGTGAGCGTATTTGCGGCGCGTGATTGATGAACGCCACCACCTGGAGACGGACGGAACTCGAGTCCTCCGCGCCCGCTGCATCCACAACTCGGCAGGAGATCGCATACTCACCGGCTGCGGAGGGAGCTACCCACGCGACCTTGCTGCCGGTCCCCTGCAGCGTGCCACCAGTTGCTGTCCAATAGTAGGTCAAAGAACCACCGTCGCGATCCACCGCCGTGCAGTACACGTCCACTGCTTCGCCGAAGACAACTAGGAGCTTGGCAGCATCGAGACTCTTGATGCGCGGCGGGTAGTTGGCTACCGGCTGCCCGGAGCGATAGTCCACCACCACGCCGTCGATGAGCATCCTGTCCAGTTCGTAGGTCACCGTGCCCCCTGCCGGAGCTAAGACGAGGAGGATGGCGCTATTGGGCGGAATGACCACAGGTGAAGAGCCGCTCAC
>JACIZP010000350.1 GCA_014359355.1 Calditrichota bacterium
TCGCTCGCTCCTCTCTCGCCTTAGTCACCACCCGAACAATCTCCTCATGGTTGGCCTCGCATACGGCCAAAAACGACTCGACAAAGGCCAGTTGCCCCTTTGCACGCTCCCAAATCCGGTCTCCTCGCCAAAGGCCATTGGGCCCTTCGAGAATGAACGACAACGTGCAATCGATGCCGAAGCCATTGCGTCCGTCATCGATATCGGTGGTGCTGTGCCTCACCGGCAGAGCGGGGTCGTCTTGAGTGACAAGGTAGCGATGCGCGTTCACTCCCCGCTCGCGCGCTCTTTCGATGGTGGGCCACAGGAGGCGCTCCCGGGCGAACTCCAGCAGCACCGCAGGGATCGCGGGGTTACTCACGCAATCGAACTGCTCGCCCAGATCCTTGAGCAATCCCTGACGCAACCAAGAGCGGAGCCCATATTCGTGCACGTCCAAGGTCACCTGCGGCGCATAGCGATTGAAAAGCATGCGCAGCAGTCTTGTCTCCGGTTCGGTGAGGATGGCATGGTTGCGATTCAGGTCCACCTGCCTGTCATTGCGCCGGCGGTGAGCCTCGCCGCCATCCGGATTGACGCTGGGGACAAGAACGAGGTTGAGGTGCGGGAAGGGCCACGCCTCCGGCTCAGCGCAAAACTCATCCAGCAACATCAGCAAGGCCTCTTTGCCCGAGGGCTCGTCGCCATGCTGCTGGGCAAAAACCATCACCGTGGCTGCTTCTGCCCGCCACCTGCTGCGGGGCGGGAGGTAGAGAACCGGAATCTCCCGACCCGCCACGCTCCGCCCGGCGATTTCCAACTCTATCTCAGGACAGCGTTCGCCCAGAGTGGTGAGATAGGCAAGCATCTCCTCATGCGAAGTGCCCACCGGCGGTGTCTGCACGGCCAGAGGAAGCCGCCACTGGCGGGTCCCTTCATGGCTCTGCCCTGCGGAAGCGCCGACCTCGGAAGCTGGGAGGCTCTGCTCTTGGCCGAGTACCCACCCTGCCATCAGCCCGAGGACCAGTACGGCCAGGCGCGTTTTCGTGCGAACTGCCCTCAGAAAGAACATATCCATCCTCTCCTCAAAAAAGGAGCACACACTTCCTAGTCAAACGCACCTCCCCGGCCACCAGCTGATAGAGGTAGACGCCGCTGGCCAAGCGCACGCCGTTCGCGTCCGTTCCATCCCAGGTGACCTGGTGGTAGCCCTGGGGCACGAGTTCGTCCTTGAGGACGCGCACCACCTGACCCAGCGAATTGAGAACGCGCACCTGTACCCTTGTGGCTCTGGGCACTGCAAAAGAGATGTGGGTCGCCGGATTGAACGGATTGGGATAATTGGGCGCCAGCGCGAAAACCGCCGGCAGGCGCTCATCCTCACTTTCCTCAACGTCGCTCACCGTACCCTGCAGCCAGTCGAGAACGCGCATGAGTACCAGTTGCCGGAGCTGTGCGTCGGCGATTCCCTCCCATCCGAAACCGAAAAAGACCGCGCGGTACGTGGCCCCCTCCACTGCAACTGCCCCGGCGCCAGTGGAACGAATAGTGCCCAGGCCCTCCGGGGTGCTTCGATCGTAGAACAGCAGCGCCTGGCCCGGGGCAATCGCGTCCACTTCGTTGGGGAGCGATTGCCTGTTGTCGCCCTCTCGCGACAGCCAGAACTGCATGCTGCCAAGCACCGGGTTGGCGCCCTGGGTAACCAGGCGGTGCAGTTGCGTGTTGTGATTCACGTAGGCAACGCGCAGCAAGTCCTGCAGCAGCGTGCTATTTTTCAGAGAGAGCCCCAACATGGAGCCGTTCAGGAACAAATTGCCGCCATGGGCAAGATAAGACTCCAAGGCTGCCGTGCCGTGGCTGTACAAGGTATGGCCGAAATAGTGGCCAGTGTACCAGATGACCCGCGTGAATCGGCGCAATGTGTCCTCAGGCACCGGCCCCTCGACTCCAGTATCCCAATAGCGGAAGCCGAGCCCAAGCGTGTTGAGGGCGGATGTGTAGTAATCCGCCAAGGCGAAGTCACCATCGTCCTCCACCAGCAA
>JACIZP010000351.1 GCA_014359355.1 Calditrichota bacterium
TAACTCGGCGATTGTGGACTGGGCGGCAAGCGCGCGAGGGGGGATGGGCTTGCCTATAACGGCCACGCAGCGGGCAAACGGTTTGGGCAAGAGGTAGCGGCACCAGGTGGACTCCAGTATCCACGCCGGTTTGGCACTGGTGGCGACCGGAGCCAACGGCAGGCCAAGTTTTTCGGCCAAGAAGAGGATGCCCGGTTTGGCCTGAAAGGCGGGCCCGTGCGGCCCATCCACGGCAAAAGCGGCCGGGTGGCCTGCCTCGATCGCTTTCTTGATGGCGAGCAAGGCGCGCATTCCCCCGTGGCTGCTGGACCCCCGCACCACCGTGTAGCCGAAGCGCTGCAGTATGCGGGTCTGAATGTCCCCAGCCCAGCTTAAATCGCTCATCAGAGCAATATTCCAAGAAGTGAAGTGGGGCACCAGCAAGAACTGCCTCCCGTGCCAGAAGGCAAAGAGCAAGGGCTTGCGGTGCAGTTCCTCGTCCACGCTGGGGTGAATGTAAAGGCGCACTCGCAAGGTGCTGGTGAGGAGCCTCATGAGGGCAAAAGCGCTAAAGGCCAGCGCGTCCACAAAGACGCGTGAGTAGCTTATTCTACGACGGGTTTCTTTTAGCCGCTGGCGAAAGGACATGTTCCTCCAGGGTATTTCTTTGCGCGCGCATGGCACGGCTGAGTCTGCAAACAGAAACGCCGTCTGAGCGAGCTCATTCAGACGGCGCTCCCACGTCATCTCTCGGTTGTCACCCCTTCAATCGCCGCAGATAGGACTCCGCCTTGGGCGCATACTCGCTGTCAGGGTAGTCCCGCAGCAAAGCTTCCAATGAAGAGCGGGCTCGCTCGTTGTCCCCAAGTTTCATATAGCAGCGTCCCAACATGAGGGCGGCGTCGTCTTTCTTGTAGGAAAAGTCGTAACTAAAGACCTTGTCGAACGCGTCCTTAGCTGCTGTGTAGTCGCCAAGGCCGAAGTAAGACTCGCCGATCCAGTACTGGCAGTTGCTGGCCAGGCGATGGTCAGGATACTCCCTAAGCAGCGTGCTGAACGTCTCGATGGCGCCGGTGTAGTTCCGGGCGTAGAAGGCGCGCAGCCCCTCTTCGTAGGTAGCCGAAAAGTCACCGCCAACCACAGCCGAGCCAGCCGCCGGAACGCTCACCCGCTTCTTCCTCAGCTCATCCTCCAGCTCGGCGATCCTGTCCACCCGGAAATCCAGTTCCGTGCGCAGGGCTTCGATCTCACGCTCTTTTTCGGCGATCACGCGGTTGAGTTCGTCCAACTTGGACTTGAGCGCCAGGTACTCTTCCATGGTAACTTTGCTCTCGCTGGCTTCGGTAGCCGCCAGTTTTTCCTCGAAGGCCTTGAACTTGGCGGTGTCAGCCGCTTCTTCCTTTCCCAGCCAGGCGGCCAGGTCCGCTTCGTCCATGGCGATGAGCTCGGAGGGTTTTTCCTGCGGTGCACGTCGGTCCTTGAAGTAGTAGGTAAAACCGGCTCGCACTTGCAGATAGCCGTCCTTTTCCTGGCGGACAATTCCATCGTAGCCGTCGCCGGTGGTGTGACGATAATCCGCATAGAGCTCCAAGGACGTGCGGGGCTGCAGCACTACTTCCAGGCCGCCGCCAAAGATGAGTGACCCGTCGAAGTAGCGGGGGGCGTTCTGGTACTGCCAATTGAACACACCCAGGCCGAGCGTGAGGTATGGGATGATGCGACGGGGGCTGGTAAGGGCAAGGTGTCCCTTGAGGTCGGCATTGATCAGGTTGGTAGTGAAGCTGGAGGGCCTTGTCTCGGTGAGCTGCCCATAGCCAATTGCCCCCACCAGGCTCAGTTTGGAACCGACAAGGTACTTGACGGTCCCCTCCGCACCGAACGCAAAGCTGGTGTGGTAGATGTCGCAATACAGCTTCTGCGCCCCAACATTAAAGCCCAGCCCTAAGCGATCTTTCATCCCTTGCCCAGGGACTCGCCCCGGCAGGAGTGCCAGGGCCATTGCAGCAGCAAGGACAATGGTAGTCTTCCGTCTCATCGTTTGGTGTCCTCAATGGTGAAGGCGCTACCCTCGTTCTCCTTGTCAGCCTCACAGGTAATCGTGCAAGTCAGCGGGAAGCACGTCCTTCAGCGAGAGCCTCTGGTCGGAGTAGAGGTTATAGGCGCCCAGAAGCTGCGAAATGCGCACCTTGGCATCCCGAATCCGCTCCGGCACACACCCCTGTTGCACCTCGCGGCGAAAGGCCAAAATCTCGTCACCCAACTGCTCAAAGTAGTAGGCCTTCATAGAGGCCTTGATGGCCGCCCTGACCTCCGCTTCAACCTGTTCTTCACGGCTTACGGTTTCGCGAAGTGATTCCTGTGCCCGCTTCGTTTCTAATTCGTTGCTGAGCTGGGGGTCGATGCCCATGCAGATGAACAGCGACGGCGCCCGGTCATAGTACCCGACGCGCGCGGCAAACTCCGACAGGAGGTATTGCTCGACCAAGCGACGCTCGGTGGCCTCTGTCTCCCGATTGGTCCAGTAGCGAAGGGCATTGGTGTCTGGGCTATAGTCGACCCTGATCAGCAAGTCCACGGATGAGAAGTACAGTAGCTCGTTCATCTCTCAGCTCATGCCGGGTTTTCCGTGCATTGGCACGCCCGTCTCTTTCAGCAATGCAAAGAGCATGCCGCTACTTCGCAGGCATGCTGACTGCAAACAAATCGGGAAATCAAGGAGTTGCAACCTCCCTCCTTGGTACGCGAGAGGCCAATGTTGACCCTCCTGCGCCACAATGTCTCACCCTGGGCCACCCGCCGAGAACGTGCCCCCTCTTTGCCATTGCCTCCTCCCCCTGGGCTCATCGGCAGCACTGAGAGCAGTCCTTCCTCGCTTTACTACCGGCCCACAGGGTCCGCGGCGGCTCTGCCTCAGCCAGACATGTCGAGCAGCACCTTGAAGGCCTGTTCCTCCTGGGCAAAGGCAAATGCCTCCAGTGCCTCGCTGAACGGAAAAGTCCTTGTGACGAACGGTGCCACTTCCACGAGCTTTTGCTGCAGTAAGCGGATGGCGGCCGGAAAAGGACCGCATCGGGAACCCACAAGGGTGATCTCGTCGACGACAATGCGCGAAACGTCGATAGCAGGGCGCTCGTTATAGGTGCTCTTCAGAATGACGGTCCCTCTGGGCTCCACAAGATGGAGGGCCAACTCTAAGCCGCTGGGTGACCCCGATGCCTCCACAACCACGGAGTACGACCGCTTTGGCAAATTGTTCCGCAGCGCAGTGGGGATACCTATCTGCGAGAATAGGCCCAGCTTCGCTTGGTGCTTGCCCACCACAATCAGCGCGCAGCCAGTAAGCCTGAGCACCTGAGCAATGAGCGCCGACAGCTTCCCGTCGCCGATAATGACTACCCGATCCTCGGGGCCGATGTGTACCTGCTCGAGAATCTCGACGCTGGCCGCCAACGGCTCGATGAAGACAGCTTCCACATCCGAGATAGCGGGCGGCACTTCAATAAGGTTTGCCCTCGGAATGGCGACGTGCTCGGCGAACACACCACTCCGACCCTGGATGCCCAGCACTGTCCGGTTCAGGCAATGGCGCGCTAACCCCCGCGTGCAGAAGCGGCACTTGCCGCAGGCGACGTTGATCTCGGCAACGACGCGCTTGTTGAGCCAACGCGCGTCTGCACACTGTTCCACCACGCCGACGAACTCATGCCCCAGCACCCCCTCGAAACCCATGTACCCGCGGACGATTTCGATATCTGTGTTGCAAATGCCCGCGCGGAGCACCCGTACCAGCGCTTCCCCTTCGTCGGGCTGGGGGCGTTCCAGCTCCGTCAGACGGAGCGATCTCTCCATGACCAGAGCCTTCATTGCCGAGCCTCACAGGTCACAAGGAGCCTTTCTCGAGCATCTTGGAGCGCATCCTGCATCGTGGATTGGGTGCAAGAAAGATGCCGTGCCTGTGAACTCTGCGGCGCATCAAGCAATGAGAACCCCCTCAGCGAGCCGATCATGTGTTCAACATTTCGCCACTATCCCACGTGAACAGAAATTCGGTGCCTCCCGCCTGGCTGTCTCTCCAAGGCAGCACTGCGTCGTCAGCCACCGGGCCGTCCACTCTGGCCAAAAAGCGGCCACGTCCGGGTGATAGCGCCTTTCGGAGCTCCGCATTCTTCGAACGTTGGGCTTCGCTACGCGAGCTAACCCTCGGAGGACCAGATCCCACGTCCTCCCACGGCGATTGAAACGGCTGCGCTAAAATAACAATATTTCCCCGCTTTGTCAAGCTCTTTTTGTTCAAAAATGGCACATCGCAGGGGAAGAGAACGCTGCCTACCTCACCACCGCCAGCTTTTCCACACAGACGTTATCCGAGAAGCGCGCCACAATCAGATAGACGCCGGAGGTAACCTTTTCGCCGCTGTGGTTGCGCCCGTCCCAGGCCCATGGGTGGGTGCGCTGCGCGGGGAGCAGGCCCAAGGACTCCTTGAACACTTGCCGTCCTTGGAGATCGTGGACCGACATGCTCACTTCCTGCTCAGTCTCCAGGTGAAGGAGCACCGTCAGAAAGGCATCCTGGCCGATCCGAAACGGATTACTCGAAACGCCGACGATGGCATTCCCCTGTGGGTTGTCCCCGGGGAGCGAGCCGGGCTCAATCACCGCCGAAAAGGAGTAGTGGCTGTTTCCGCTTCGGTCGTCGTCCGCCAGGTGTGTACGAGATGCAGCCACCAGCACCGTATCGGTCGGATAGAGATACCCCAGGGCAGTTGCCGCGTCGCCAGCGGCATAGTCGAACGTTGCCCTCCGCAGGCTCAGAACTGCCACCGAAAGCCGCCACCTACTCGGCTCCGGACTCAGGAGTTGGCCCGTGTAGGGGGCAGGTATTTGGGGAACGAGCGAGTAGTACTTCGTGGATAAGCGTCTGCAGGAGTCGGCGACTTCGGCTCTCTCCTCGAAGGTTTCGCGTCGTTGCAGGCGGATGGCTGGGTAGTGCTTCCCCTCGGGGTAGAAAGTGACCGTGTCCGCGCGACTTCCGGTGAACATGTTCCAGATGGCGAACTCGGCAAGCGCATCCTCAAAGGTCAGACCGCGCTCGACAAGGGCCTGGCGAATGGCGAGGAGGGCGTTGGTGGTCCGCATGTACGACCAGGAGTCGCGTATCGCCTCAGGTCCCACTCGTTTTGCCACGAAGTGGTTCCACACCGCCATGCCGTATTCTTTCCTACCGTCAGTGGCGTTGAACGGCAGATGCGGGGCATTGAAAAATCCGGAGAGGTAGTTGTAGTAGTCGTTCACGTCATCCCACACCACGTCCTCCATCCACGTGGCCGAGACCTCGTAGTAGAAAAGGTCAGCACTCGCGGGAGGTTCCCGCAGCGGCTCGCGAATGCCGAAGTGGATGGCATGGAAGAACTCGTGGGCGGCCGTCACACGCAGACCATCGAGTCCCTTGCTGTAAAAGCCTTTGGAGTAATCATTGTCCACGACGATGTAGGTGGTCCAATCCGATGCCGGTGTCTCGGGCACGGGCATCTCCGGGTAGGTCCAGCCGTAGTCAGCAATGTTCTGGATGTAGACGTCGTACTCAGGGCCGTCTATGCCGTTGTCGGCAGGCGGTGGAGGATAGCCCATCTGCACGACCTCCACCTCGTAGGCGCGGTCGAAGGCAAGGGCAGCTTCCCAAGCGAAAGAGTCCGTCGTTTGGTGAGCGCCGGAAGTCGCATAATGAATCTTGAACCTTCCGCTTGGGCTGACCAACGACAGTGGGAGGTTAGGCCTCGCCAGATACGGGGCAAGGATACCCTGCTGGGCAGCAGTCAACTCATGCCACTGGGTTTTGGCTTCCCACATGGTCGCGGTGGCGCACTTGCCTGGCTCGCGGGGCAGGGAGCGGTAAGGCTCGGGCAGTGCCGCGGGGTTCGCGGTTGCCAGCACTCTGAGGACGAGCTCGTCCTGCCTGCTCAAGAGGCCCGCTGCTCGTTGCTGCTGCAGAAAAGTGCCAAACTCATCCGCGCCAGCTGAGGCGACGGTCAAGAGCGTGAGCAGAATCGAGATGAGGTATGTGTGCAGCTTCATGCGGGCTACTTCCTGCGAAACGACAAGGTGAGTGGGACTCCCATGAATCCAAAGCGTTGGCGCAACTGTTTCTCCAAGTAGGTTCGATAGTTGGGTTGGATACCACGCGGGTGGTTGCAGTAGAACGCAAACACCGGTGGCGCGGCATTCACTTGGGCGCAGAACCTTATTTTGACTTCACGGGTACCGTAGGCTGCGGGGGCATGCTGGGTGACCGCCTCCTGAAGAAACTGGTTAAGCTCCCGCGTGCGTACCACCTTGCGCCTTTCCGCATCGATTGCTGAGGCCACATCCAAAACCTGCGTGACGTTGTGCCCGGTTTTTGCGGAGACAAAGAGGAGGGGCACATAGCTGAGGGTGCGGAGTTCATCCCGGACGGCCTGCTCGAACTTGACGCCGGTGCGTGCCCCGGCAGGGACAAGGTCCCACTTGTTGGCAACTAAGAACACTCCTTTGCGGTGTTGCACCACTTGCTCGAGAATCCTCTTGTCCTGATCGAACAGGCCCTGGCTGGCGTCGATGACCACTGCCACGGCGTCGGCTCGCCGAATGGCCCGCAAGGCGCGCTGCGTGCTGTAGTACTCCACCGCCTCGCTGATGCGGCTCTTGCGGCGCAGGCCTGCGGTATCGATGAGAATGAGCCGCTGTCCCTTATAGCTGAACTCGGTGTCGATGGCGTCCCTGGTTGTGCCGGGGATTTCCGTCACCACCAGCTTCGGCGTGCCGAGTATGGCATTGATGAGCGAGGATTTGCCGACATTGGGCCGGCCAACGATCGCCAAGTGCAGGGCTGTGTCTTCGCCAGGGGAGATTTGCGGCAACTGTTCGGGCAACCTTTGCACGATCTCGTCCATGAGCTCGCCTGTGCGACGGCCCAGCGCGGCAGAGATGGGAAACGGGGTGCCAAGCCCAAGGCGGAAGAATTCGGCGCACAGTTCCTCGTGGGCGGCGGTGTCGATCTTGTTCACCACCAGCAGGATGGCCTTGCCGCTCTTGCGCAGCATGTGTGCTAACTCCTCGTCTTCGCTGGTCACTCCAGCTCGTCCGTCGACGAGGAAGACCACCAAGTTTGCCTCCTGGATCCCGCGGGCCAGCTGTTCCATGACTGCGCGGTGGATGGGCTCATCGGTGCCACTGACAAAGCCGCCGGTGTCCACGAGGAGGAAGCGCCTTCCGGTCCATTCCGCCTCCGCGTATTTGCGGTCCCGAGTTACCCCAGGGGTGGGGTCGACGATTGCCTCGCGGCGGCCTACGATGCGATTGAAAAGAGTGGACTTGCCCACATTCGGGCGGCCGACTATGGCGACGATTGGCAGGCTCATGCCGCGCGCTCCTGCAGCAGAGGGGCTGCGAACATCTGCGCAATGCGCTCATAGTCGACTACTTCCACCGGCACTCCCAGCATCTGCCCAAGTTGCTCCGGCGTCCAATCGTCAAGGAACAGCCCGTCGACGTTGAGGCAGTTTGCAGGCACCAGTACCAAATCGCCGCAATCCCGACTACTCAGAGCTGCAAAGATGTCCTGGCCGGTGAGGAGCCCACTCACGGTAACCGTGTCGCCGTAGAAGCGATTGGCGACCGCCACCACGTCCGTGCGCAAGTTGGCCACCCTCTGGGCGATCTGGGCGCAGGCGTGCTTCACGACCGGCGCCGCCAGCATTCCCGTGACGAGGGTAAGGCGAGTGGCGCTCTTCACCGCCCGCGGCAAGCTGTGTATGTCGCTCTGCAGCTGATCAAGGAATCTTCGCACCATGCCCACGCCGTTTTCCACTTGGGGAAAGTCTTCGTAGCGCTCAGCCTCCGGCACGTCCAGGCCGGCCATCAAGTACAGTTCGTCTGCCAGGTAGACAAAATGACTGCCGAAAAGGTTCCGCAGTTCTTGCGCGCGCTGTTCATAGCGTTCCACCAGCAGTGCTGCGTCCTCAGGCTGCACAGGAGCGAGGGGCGCCAAGCCCTCCCGGTGTCGGGTCAGTCCTACGGGCACAAGCGCCACGGAGGCCATCTGCGGGAAGAATTCCAGGAGAGTGTCGATCGTTTGGTCCAAAAAGAGGCCGTCGTTGTAGCCGGGGCAGATGACTACCTGTGCGTGCAGGGTAATCCCGGCTCCGGCCAGAAACGCAAGTTTTTCCAGGAGGCGATCGTCCTGGCGCAGGCCGAGGAGTTTCTTCCGCACCTCACGGTCGGTGGCATGTACCGAGACGTAGAGAGGAGAGAGGCGCAGTTCGGCGATGCGCAAGAGATCTCGGCGCCCGGCGTTGGACAGGGTCACGTAGTTGCCGTGCAAGAAAGAGAGACGATAGTCTTCATCTTTCACATAGAGCGCTGGCCGCATGCCCGGTGGGTTCTGGTCGACGAAGCAGAAGAGGCACGCGTTGCCGCACGTGCGCACCCGCATCGGCTCCAGATCCAGGCCGAGCTCCTGTGCTGACGCTGCGCCACACCTGAGTCCATACCGTCGGCCATCGCGCTCCACCTCGAGCTCCCGCACACCCTCTGCTGACCAGAAAAAAAGATCGAGCTCATCGCTTGCCGGGTGGCCGTTGATCGAAATGAGCCTGTCCCCTGGACGAAGCCCCAGCTTTTCCCCCAATCCGCCGCTGTGGACTGCAACGATTCTCATGGAACGTCAGGAACCGCAGCGCTGCGCTGGGCGCGAACCCTGGCGAAATAGCCTCGGAGCAAGGCGGCAATGACGCCCGCAGTGGGCACCGCGATGACCAGACCGAGAAAGCCCCAAAGCTTCGAGAACGTCAGGATGGCGAACATCACCCAGGCTGGGTGGAGCCCCACCTTGTCGCCCACGATTTTCGGGGACAAGAAGGAGCCTTCCAGGATCTGGACGCTCTCGATGAGGATCACGATCTTGATGGTGGTGACAAGCGGATTGGGGCTGAAGAGTCCTACCAGCACTCCAACCAGCATGGTGATCGCCAGTCCCACATAAGGCACGAGGTTCAGCACGCCGGCCAGAACACCCAGCAGCAACGCATAGGGGATGCGAAAGATGCTCAGCAAAATGGCAGTGAGCGTGCCAACGATCAGGCAGACCAACAGCTCGCCACGAAAAAAGCCCACCAGTACTCGGTCAACGCTGTGCACCACCTCGAGGGCGCGACTCTGTTGCCTGTCCGGCAGAAGACGCCGCACCGCAGCCCTGAGGCGGTCAAAATCCTTGAGGAGGAAGAAGGTCAAAAAGGGAATGAGCACCAAGTTCAGGAGCTGACCGAGGAGCGCAGAGACACTCGAGGTGAGCTGCAGCAGGCTCTGAAACAGGAACTTGAGGAAACCTTCCGCCTGATTGGCAATCTTTGGCACAAGCTGTTCCTGAATCTGCGTGCTGCCTATGCCGAGACGCCCTAACGCGGCGACCAGGTCGCGTTCCACCCAGGTCCTGGCTTGCCCAGCGAACGCTATGCTTGCTTCCACCATGCCCCCCACTTCGTCCAGAATCCTGGGGACAATGAGCACCAAGGCGAGCAGGACGATGCCTACCAGCAGAGCGACAATGATCGCCACAGCAGCAGTGCGCGGCAGGCGCCAACGCTGCATACGCTCTGCCACTGGGTCAAGAAGATACGCCAGGAGGAGGGATGCAGCGAAGGGGAATAACACGTCCCGAAGCTCATGAGCCAGCCAGATGACAAACAGCAGGAGCAAGACCAGGAGGAGGTGCCGGGCCACAGGCTGGCGGCGCAGAGGAAAAAGGAGCGCCACAATGGCGAGTGCTACGACGAGCGGCGACAGGTGGCTGCGTACTGTGTAGAGCAGCGCCCCCATCAGAACGGAGGCGCTGACGATGAGTAACGCGTCAAACCGGTCTTTCTTCTCGAGCATAAGGCGGTCGCTGTCTCAATGGCTCCACGCGTGCTAGCCCGCTACCGCTGACGGGCCTGACGGTCGCGTTCCTTGTTCCACCGTACCCAGTCCAACTTTGCGTCTTCTGCTTCGTCGAAACGGCTCTTGTGGTATTTGCCGTCGGGCCGGACAGTCACTTGAAAGCCTTTCACAATGCGGATCCATTCCTCTAAGGTAACCTGGTAGGGGGGAGGCACCTCGTAAGGCCCTGGTATCTGGTAAGGCTGCAGGGAGCGTGGGCCAGGTTTTTCCTGCTTGGGTTCAAGTTTGCTCAGCGGGCCGACGTCCACTGCCCCCTGGTAAACCAAAACGGTAGTGGCTGAGTCGGCGTCGATGCGATAGACGGTCCCGCGTACCGCGCAGACTGCCGTAGGTGCCTTCACCTGGAAAGTGCGCGTACCCCCTGCCTGGGCGATGTTCGCCCAAAGCTTGCCCTTGTTCAGGTTAGACTGTATTTCCTTGGCCTTCTTAGCAATCGTTGCCTTGTTGAGTTCGAGCTCGGTCTGCTCACCGATGCGCAGAATGCTCTTGTCGAAAAGGGTGATCTCCGCGCGCGACTCTTTTGCGGTGCGGATGACATCGCCCTCGTACAGCTCCATTTTCAAGTTGGCCGGGAGCCATTCGTTGCTCGCCTGGTGCCGCACGGTGATGTCGGTAGCATTGCCCACGAGGAAGGTGATCGTGCCGATCTTGGGCGGCTGGGACAATGCAGGCACAGAGAGGACGGGTATCAGCATCATGACAGCAAAGGGTAACCAATGCCGTGTCTTTTCCATTCTCTCCTTTCCTCCTGTTCCTCTCCGTTCCCAAGTCCGCTGGGATGGCCGCAGTGTTTGCGGCATTCCTGGCATGCGTCGCAACCTACGCCCCCCATGCTTCCATGCCATGCATGGCCGACTGTGTTCCACTGCAGAAGCGCCGGAAAGCAACAGGGGAGGCCACGCCGTTACACGCCTCCCCTGCGGGGGCTCTGCTCCCTCTATGCAAAATCCCCCCACGCCCAAGTGGCTTGCCGGCCAGAGCCCTACTCTGGTTCCACGATCCGCGGAGTGAACTACTGGAGGCGCACCATATCGTCCCGTTGGAAGCCGGAGCCCTCCAACACGGCGCATTCGGAGGCCTTTCCGTTGCCGAGGTTGTTGTTGGTGACCTTAATCCTGCCTATCTTCTGGTCGACCGAGCCCAGCGACAGACCAGTGTCGGGATCAACCAGCTCTTCACCTTTGCGGTAGACCACGAACACGTCACCGTTTTGCACGCCAGCCTCTGCGCCTGCGTTGATGAATACCGAGCCATTAGCCTTGATGATCTTGGCTTGCCACGGGACATTGGCTGCCGATTTCTCCACCAGCTCCACGAGCGCATCGATGGCGTCACGGGTGGCCTTGCCGACCAAGGATTCGTCGAACTTGTCGCGGTTGTCGAAGCTGATCTCCGGGGTGTCGACGCCCAGCCCCTTGGAGGAGCGCTCCTTGCGCACCGTCTCGGCTACGAGGATCTCGCCAGTGGTGGTGTTGATGAAGCGCACGTCGATGGCCACCGTCGCCTTGGTCGACTTGACGCCAACGCCGATCCCTTTGACGCGTCCGCCTACGCCTCCTTCGCTGTAGCCGAACTCGGTCACCGCGCCAATGATGGCCAGCTCAACGCCGAGCATTTTGCCTGCCTGTGCTGCACTCTCCGGGGTGACGATGCCGGCCATGCCCAGCGCCTGCTCTTTGAGCAGCGACTCCATCTCCTTGCGCTCAAACACGCGGTAGTTGCCCGTCTTGACCAAAGCGGTGACCAGCATGTCGGCCATGCCCTCGCCCACTGGCTGCCCGGTCCACCAATGGTAGTGATGCGCCGTCTTGTCCTGGAAGTCGAACACGGCTACGCGTCGCTTGAGGCGCTTTGTCGGTTCGCTGGTCTGGGCTCTGCTGAGTACTGGCAGCTGCGAAAGCAGCAGGCCGCACAACACAAGGGTGGTCAATCGTCTCTTCATAGCATCACCTCGATGGGATAGAAACCGTACCTTCACTTACTCAGGCTGAGCCACGGGCTGCGATTTTGGCACGAAGCGGGCTGTGATACGATTCGCAGAGACGCTTTCCACCGTGATGGTGAAGCGACCAAAGTCGCGCCGCTCGAATTCGCGCGCCAGCTGGGTGGCATTGCCGCTGAGCTTCACATCGAGCTCTGCAGAACCGCCGCCGTAGTTGCGCTGGTAGATGTTCTTGACGCCACGCAGGTAGAACTTGGCCGTGGTGACGAAATCGCTCAGTTGCGCCATCGACTCCAGCCCGCGCAGCACGATTTTCACCTCGCCGACGTTGTAGTACTTGTCCCGCCACTTGGCGAGGATCTTGGCAATGAGTCCCTCGGCCAGCTTATTGGCAGCTTTCTGGATGGCCATCGTGCCGCCGGTTACCTCGTCGATGTGCGGATAGGCAGCGTGCTCGCTGGCGGTAGCCAGCACCCGGCCCACATCGGTCTCCACCACGCGCGCCGTGATGTTCGCCTGGCAGGACTTCATGCCCGCCATGTTGAAGCCGCTGGCCACCGTTGCCACCGCTTTGCCGGTGATGACGATTTCGGCGCCGAAGGAGAGGCCTATGGCAGCGGCGGCCTTGTCGTCTCCCTGCAGAGCAGCCATCACCTGCTCGCGTTTGATGTTCTCACGCACCGTGCCGGGGTCCACCACCGGAAAGTCGCTGTCCATGAACTTTTGCATGATCGCCGTCTCTGCAGCGGTCATGTTCACCTCAAACCAGCGGAAATGGCCGGTCGGGTCGCCGATGTTCTGCTCGTCGATGATGACCATCACCCGCGGGTTGCCCATGCGTTCGATAAGGTTCTTGACCGCCTCGGCGTCACGCTGCAGCTCGCCCAACTCCACCTCTGCCTTGAGCCGCACCTCATAGAGCTCCGGGGTCTTTTTGTAGTCGGACAGGATGGTGTAATTCTTGACGTAGCCCCGCGTCCAACTGAGGATATTGTCGTCGACGACCTGGTAGTTTTGCACCTTAGTCTCGGACTCGATGAAAGTGCCAAGGGCCTGTTCAACTGCCTGGCGCAGGGCGTCATCGATGGCACGGTCGCGGGCGCCCGCCACGTCGCCCTCAAAGATGCTGCCGGTGCCGACTGCTTCGATCACCTTGGTCATAGGGGGCGGCACCTGGCAGATGCCAGTGACGTCTCCGACGAGGAGCGTGAGCGACAGCAGTACAAGGGTTGAAAGACTCTTCACCTGCAACCTCCTCTCCGTCTGCATGCGCACGTGAAGACGAACAAGAAGGGGATCCCCGCGTTTGGGATCCCCTTCGTCAGTTAGAACGTCATGCGCATCGCGTTCTGGAAGTCACGTATGGCCAGAAGGGCATCTGCCCCAGACATGTGGTCGTTGAGCCTGAACTCGCCGGTCATCTTGTCGGCCGCCATGATGCCGCGGCTGACCATGAGCATGATGGAGTTGAAGGCCCAGTGGCTCGGGTTGACATCCGGGAAGGGCGACGACTCGCCGATGAACTTGGTGGCTAGCGTCTGATCGCCAGTGGCCAGGATCATGATGTCCTGCATAATCTTGGCATAATTGGCCCGGGTGATTTTTTCGTCCGGGCGGAAGGTGTGATCGGGGAACACATCCATGCCCTGGGCGGCCACGATGTCCTTGATCCAGTTCTTGGCCCAATGCCCTTCGATGTCCGTCACATCCGGGAGCTTAGCCTCAGGCTGCGCCATCTTGGTGACGTCTTCGGGTGGGCGGAAGCCGGTGTCGTAAGTCTTGGCGCGCTTCTTCTCTAAGAGCTCCATGAGCTTGAGCTCTTCCATGAGCAACACCGCCAAGTCCGCACGGCTGATCTCCGGGATGAGGGCGATCTTGGCGCCGATTTTGGTGCCAGGGGCGGCGCGTTGAATCTTCTGCACCAAGGCCCATTCTTTGTCGGCTGCCGCCGCGTAGTTGCCTTTCATCTCGATTACCTTGGCAAAGGCAGCGGCCGCCTGACCAAAGTCGTAGCCTTACTTGTATGTGATGCCCATGAAGTACAGCGGCTTGTCGCTACTTGGATA
>JACIZP010000352.1 GCA_014359355.1 Calditrichota bacterium
TCCTGTGCATACAGCCCCCGGCCCGGAGCACCGAGGCCGACGAGCAGCCCCACAAGAAGCCACCACCGCGCGCACGCGATCCTAAACTGGCGCCTGGACATCTTTTCTTCCTCCCTCATAATTACATTCCACGCTCAACCCCCCAAAGGCCTAAACGCCCCCGCAGGGCTCCGCCCGGAAAAAGACCTGAGCGTAGGGCGCCACCCGGCACCACACACTCAGGCCTCTTTCTACCTCCTGGGCACGCTATCCGCCCGCAGCGCTCCCCACTCCCTCGGGGGGGGGGCAGCATGCGGGCTCTTTGCCCCTCCCAATTGCCTCTGGCTATGTCCAACCGCCTCAACCATTGCGCTCCCCTCGTACCTTTCGGCACCCCAGCCTCGGAACCGGGCCGGCAGAGGGCGGGGCTGCCGGGTGCTCCCGCGTAGGCCCGGCTCTTCGCTATCCTTGTCGATGAGAGAGAATACAGGCGAGTCCCGCCCGGACAACGGTCCCAGCCCACCCTCGCGGCGTCAGCGTGCTTGCGCGCCCACAAGAAACACCGTCGCCGTTCGGGTCCAACAGGCAGCCATGACGCCGAAGGCATTGTCCACTCCCGCCGAAGGAACCCCGGCGAAGACGTGTTCGAAGTAGTGCCGGTCAAAAGCCGTAACGTTGACGGCGAACATGCCATAGTATCTTTCCGCCACGGAGACCCTGCCCACCCAAGTGGTGTCAAATACCACGTAGCTTCGGGGTCCCCACCTGCCGCGGCCGCTTGTCTCTCCTTCTGCGTCGCAGGCGATTTCCACGACGTATCCCGCTCCGCCATATGAGGGAGTCCAAGACACCAGCAAGTCGACGTACCCGCCCACGACGAGGAGTGTGTCCCCTGGACGTGGCGCCAATATGCGGAAATCACCGGGCACTGTGGTGTGACCGCCGATTTCGGTTCCGTCCGGGCACAAGGCCTGGAGGAAGAACCGGCGTCCCGGTATGACCTCCACTCGGCGCCCTGTGTCCGCATAAGCGGAGAAGGTCGTCCCCCACAGGCGATTCGGCACCTCGCTCTTCGTCAACGTGGCTGATCCCTCTGGCCATGAGATCAGCACCCGGGCACCTTCTACCAGGGTGGACGACGAGTCGGCGGGAACCACGGGGTAGACGGTTACCCTCGTGGGCGCAACAACGTTCGACAAAACGCAGATTACAGAGTATCCCGGGATCTCACCACTTGGAGAACTGGAAAAATCGCCGCATCCGTCCAGCACGGCGACGCACGCGGCCAACACAGCCACATGCGCCAGTCTGTTCGCCGGTATCATTGCCTCCGCCCGCCGCTTGTTGCCTGGTAGCGAACGCCGATCATGGGAAGCCGCATCAGACCCCGCACACGCTTTTTCTCTGCCCCAACCTCCTCAATGTTCCGAAAGTATGCCAGTGCGTTTTCCTGGTTAGTGACGTTGAACACCCTGATGTAGAAGGACCATTCGGCCCCCGCCGACCTTTTGATCCCGTATTCGAGCCCCACATCGAGTCGGAAGTAGGCCGGTGTGCGCGCACCGAATAGCTGCGAGAATGTGCCCCTCCACTCCGTCTCTTCGTCGGGTCCGGAAGCATAGATCAGGCCCTGGTAGAAGCCATCTGCCTCCCCGGATAGATCTGGCAGCCCCCTGAATTTGAGGTCCACTTCTGTGTAGGGCAAACCACTTGCTGCATTGGCCAGCGCATGGAACACCAAGCGCCGGCCGGGGCGCCACTCTGCCGAAAACTTTGCATGGACCGGCCGCTCGTAGTGGGCCACGTACCATCTGCGCTCACGGAGAAAGGCGCGGGCCACATCCAAGGAGGCGGAAACTGCCAGCTTCGGCAACGACAAGATGACTGACAAACCAGCCCCGTACGCTTGACCGCTACCTTTGACCTCATCGCGCCTGAGGAAGTCAGTGAGAGGCAGGTTATCAAACCTTTTCGCATAAGCGAGTGCCTGCCCAGAGAGCATGCGCCCTGCCACGCCCACCGTGGCCGCCAGATACCGCACAGTGAGTGCCTGCCGTGGATCGGTGCATAAGAAAAATGCGCTGGCTGGTTCAAAGACTTGCTCGTTCAGATCTTGTTTGCGCGCATAATGCAACTGAACATTTTTTCCTGCAAGAATCCCCGCCTGCAGCTGCTCCGCCTCCCTCAAGAGGGCGGCGGACGCGGAGAGGAGAGGCAGGTCCCAGTGGCGCTGCAACAGGTGAGCTCGGATCGACAGCTCCACGCTCAGTGGGCCGCGGCAGGCCTTGGAGTCCCATGAGGGGATGAGCACGGAGAGGCCCTCACGGTACTGGAACCGTCGGGGTGCAAAGTCGAATAGGAGGCGGGCCGGATCGCCCACCAGGTCCCACAGTTCGCGGCTGCTCAAGTCCCAGTTGTGCGATGCCAAATACCGTCGGTATGCAACCGATCCTTGCCAGCGGCAGCCCGAAACAGAGGAGGAGACAGATTGCGACAGCTCTGTGATGCACAGCGAAGAACTGAGGTGATCGCGCGGACCGTTCCCGTGCAGTCGAAAGTCGCTGAGCATGACCGCAGATTGCGATGCCCAAGAACCTGGACCTTTCCACGTTATCGCAGTTCTTGCCAGGGTATTGCCCCACAAGATGCCCCATCTTACACCCGGGTGTTCCTTCCAGCCGCCGGTTTCCACGCGGAGCAGGTCGCGTGCCACGAACAGGTTCCCTTCCGCCTGGATGTTGCGGCCAAGCCTTGCCCTGCACCATGCACCGCCATCGGCGAAGTTGTAAGGTAGCTTTACCCCTGCGGCTTCGCCGATGCTGGCCAAGTGCAGCGCGCGAGCGTGCGCAGAATAGGCAACCCGTCCCCCCACACCTGCATAGCCCACAATCGCCGCAACCGGATTCAGGTCCACAACCCACGAGCTGTCTGGCCTTGACCAGATTTCCAGGGCGCCACCCAATGCCAGGGGGGAAACCGATGGCGGGACGAGTGTACTTGCCACAATGCTGTCTCCTGGCATAACCACCAATGAGCTGACCACGCCACCCAGGTGTGTGCAGTTCAGAGCAGGCGTCCCATTCCAATAGACCGCGCTCTGGTAAAAGTCCGAACCGGCTGCATAGAAGGAAGAGGAAAAGTCGGAGCGGAAGCTCACCGCCGGCAGGGTTTGCATGAAGCGCACTGCATCCCCTGGCCAAAGAGGCGCCAGATCAAGAAGGGCGCCCCGGAGGGCATACCTTGCCGGACCAACCGTCAGTAGGCGGGGACGCGAGGCCTCCACGGTGACGGGACTCATTGGAATGGTTCTCGGAGAAAGCCTCACCATCACGGTGCGCTCTGTTTCACCTCCCCGGAAACAGACCTTCTCTACGGCATCGGCGTATCCCAATGCCGCCACTCGGAGAACGACACACGAGCTGCCACCGCCGAAATGGACCGTGAGGGCTCCCATCGAGTCAGCCTGCCCCACGCACCCTTCGTCCACATAGACAACGGCAAATCCCACAGGTTTGCCAGTGGCGCTGTCGACGGCAGTCACAGTGATCCTCACCTGCTGCCCATGCAGGGCAGCAGGCCCGCCCACAAGGCCAGCCAACACCCCCACCGCGACGATTGCACACTTGGCCAGCGGTG
>JACIZP010000353.1 GCA_014359355.1 Calditrichota bacterium
CTGAAGATCGTACTTGATTTTTTCGCTCGGTTTTTCTATACTCCATGCTGCGCGGCCCCGCCCTCTGCCGGCCCGGTTCCGAGGCTGGGGCGCAGAAAGCTACGAGGGCAGCGCAATGGTTGAGGCGGTTGGACATGGCCTGAGGCAATTGGGAGGGGCAAAGAGCCCGCATGCTGCCCCCGCCGGGGGAGTGGGGAGCGCTGCGGGCGGATAGCGTGCCGAATAGGCGGACAGAGGCCTGAGTGTGCGGTGCCGGGTGGCGCCCCGCGCTCAGGTCTTTCTTTTTCGGGGCGGAGCCCTCCGGGGGCGGTTGGCGCAAGAGGAGAGCTGAATATCGTCGACGCCAAGCGGAGGAGGGCACGTTATGATGAGGACATTGGCCTATGTCGGTGCGGGCTGCCTGTTCTGAGGACGGGTGCGCCAAGGGTGGCTGGGAGGTGAAGGAGCACCGGGTGTTCACCTACCGTCCTGCGGATAAAAAACTGCACTCCGCGGTCTCGGGGGAAATCGCGGAGGGCAGCTTGCGGAAGCCTACCCAGGAGCCGCCGTGTTGGCTCCTGGCGAGGGTATTCAAGGACGCGGGCTACGGCGGCGACGACTTCACTTTTTCGCAGGCGGCAGGCACACCGGGTTACTATCACAAAGTGATCTGGGACCTCACTAAGAGCCAGAGTTGCTGCGAAGAATCCTATCCGGGTGGCTTCAACGATTGTATTTCTTCCCACTCTTGGATTGAGGATGTCAACCTGGGATACAACCTGTACTCCATTCCCGTCAACATGAAGGTGTGGAAGCATGCCAATCGGCAGGGGCCAAGCGAGGAGTTCGATGCGGTGCAGAGAAGTGGGCACTGGGAGTGCTATGACCCGAACTATGCGGATAACTACTGGGGTTTTCCGCCAGAGACCATCAATGACAAGGTGTCCTCGATAGACATGTTCTATCAAGTCGCGCGTTACCAATAGGTCGGAACGTGAGCACACGAGGTGAAGGAAGCATCGCCCCCTCTGGGGCGCCGAGTGAAGCGCGGAGGGCCGGGAGGGGGCGGTGCGACAAAAGTCCAGAGCCCAGAGGAAGGAGGAGCTACAATGTGGGCGAAAGCCGTAGCTGGATCGGTACTGGCTGTCTGGCTAGTGGTGGGGGCAGAGGCCGGACAGAACAGCGGAGGCCGTACTTTTGCCTCCCTTTCCCTTGGTGGTGCCTCCCTGGTAAAGGAGGGAGGCACGTTCGCCGTGCTGCAAGGGCAGTTTCGTGGTCCGGTGCTCAATGTAGGGACGACCGGCATACAGGTTGAGTACGTAGGCTACAGGGCGGCTTACGATGGTTGCCTTCTTGCGCGAGGTGAGATCGGGTACCGCCTTTGGCGCAGGCTATCGGTTACTATTGGGGCCGAGCTGGATTGGCCGCGCTACCGCATCACTTCGTACAGTTGGACTTCGGGGTCCTATCCTCATCCCGCCTGGGGCGAGGAACCAAACGCGCCCCCTGGACTAGCGATGAGTGGCAGCAACTACTTTTTCGCTCCCAGCGTGGGTCTCCGTTTCTACTTGGCCGCGAACTCAGCCGGGCCGTACTTTGCGCTGGAGTGGGGCAAGGTATTCCGCCATGCAGATGTTCAATTGGACCGGCGGACTTACTACACCGGTTGGCCGTACGAGACCAGGGTCCGCGACCGTGACACGAAGGGCATTATGAGGCTGGGCATTGGCAATGCGTTCCCTCTGTCGTCCAGGGCCTCGATAGTTGTGTGCGTTGGTTTGACGGCGGTGAAAGATAGCGGCCTTTTCTTCTTGGACTATTTGAGTGGCGACCAGTACATCACCTTAGAGGGGAAAGGAGGAGTGGAATGGGGATTCTAAGGGGCCGATGTTGAGCCGCGAACGCCCAGGCGGCAAGAGTTTCGCGCCCACGTCCTCCGGGAGAAGGAAAAAGGTGACTGCTCTGCTGCTGGTGGCTAAGTGGCTCGGCTGTCGCCAACTTCTGCTCCATTGATTTTAGTGATACGGGCCAGCGGAGACGAGCTCATCCGTCAGCGCGTGCGGGGTAGCCTCTACGAGCTTTAGCGATCCCTCCGCGGCTGTCAAGCGTCGCAAGTAGTTTTGTTCAGGCTTTCGCACCATCCTTGCCCTTTGTGGCGTGTACCGGCCCCGCCCTCTGCCGGCCCGCTTCCGAGGCTGGGGTGCCGAAAGCTACGAGGGCAGCGCAATGGTTGAGGCAGCTGGACATAGCCAGAGGCAACTGGGAGGGGCAAAGAGCCCGCATGCTGCCCCCCCGAGGGGAAGGGGAGCGCTGCGGGCGGATAGCGTGCCCAGGAGGGAGAGAGAGGCCTGAGTGTGAGGTGCCGGGTGGCGCCCTGCGCTCAGGTCTTTTTTTTTCCGGGCGGAGCCCTCCGGGGGCGTTTAGGCCTTTGGGGGTTGAGCGTGGAATGTAATTATGAGGGAGGAAGAAAAGATGTCCAGGCGCCAGTTTAGGATCGCGTGCGCGCGGTGGTGGCTTCTTGTGGGGCTGCTCGTCGGCCTCGGTGCTCCGGGCCGGGGGCTGTATGCACAGGA
>JACIZP010000354.1 GCA_014359355.1 Calditrichota bacterium
TTCAATGGTACATTTAGAAACTGCTACTTCAGAAACTGCACCGATCCCCATTTCACTTACTATGGCCGAACTGTGTCCTTCCCGGCCAACGAATGGGGCTACCACACAGATGCCATACTTTTCGAGAACTGCACGTTTGCCAACATCGGCTACGTGTACCAGCAGGAGAACGGCAACTACGCAGATAATGTCTACTTCAACCACTGTACTTTCGTCAATGTTCTCATGTTCAGCCTGGAGTCAGGCTGGTGGTACAAGATCTCGGTGACCAACTCGTTATGGCTCAATGCATTCATGCGCGGCGAGGAGCCCGTGCGATACGCCGCGCATGGAGGCCCCTTAGGAGGCACCATCAACATAGACAGCGTGGCCTCCTTTGGTTTTGCCGTCCCCTTCGCCGAACAAGACCGACGCGTTCTCTTTGCCCACAACAGCTACTACATCGAGCCCTGGCTTGTGGACTGGATGGCCAACAATCCATCCGCCCAAGAAAGGCGCCGAGAAGGAGGGGAAGATTGCATACCTCGCCCCCTCCCCATGTTGAATTCGCAAACCCTGGCGTTTTTTGCGTCCAGTGAGTTCCCTTACATGAATGCGGCCAAGCTATATGAGGCAATGGATCCGGGGATGATCTTGCCTCCCACTGACACTACAGCCATAGAACGATTCCTGGAGGAGAAATGGTGGGGCTGTGAGGACGTATCTTGGGCCTGGCGCCCCGATTTATCAGCGAAATACACGTGGCCTTTCCAAGAAAACCTGGCCTATGTGAACGACACATTGCTCTGTGCTGCAATGGGTGGCTTTCCATTGGGAGATCTCTATCGTTGGTTCCCGCATGAGCATAAGCGGTGGAAGCTCCAAGCGGACACAGAGTGGGCCCAAATATCCTACTGGTTAGAAAAAGGGACCGAGCCCACCGGTGTTTTTGGCCTTATGAACCCACCCAGCCGTGGGGTTCCGTCGGGGTTCTTTTTGGAGCAGAATTACCCGAACCCTTCTGGGGCGCGCACGACAATTCGGTACCGGCTGCCGCAGGCTTGCAATGTGCAGCTGGTGCTCTTTGACCTCCTTGGCCGAGAGGTGGCGACTCCGCTGAGAGCATCGCAGAGCAGGGGAGATCATACGGTTACCCTCGACTGCAGCGGACTTCCCGAGGGTGTGTACCTTTATCAGCTCCAGACAGGTGGGGTATGGATGACAAGGAAACTGCTGGTGTTGAAATAGGCCCGGCACCTTCTCATTGCCGTTGCATTGACTGCAAAGGAACCTCCGGGGAGGAACGACATGGCGAGATCTCGTGAACAGAGTTGTCCGTACTTCCACGTGCTGACCCTCGCGTTGCTGCTCCTGCGTGTCTTGTGCGCTGTGCCTTCATTGGGTCAGCCGAGTGGCGGCCCGTATGGCCCTTTGCACCAGTCCTATGCCATTCCGCAGGTGGAGGGGAAAGTCTACTACGTCGCCCCCGATGGCAAGCCTGATGCTGCTGGTAATAGTCCGTCCTCACCAACCACCATCGAGTCGGCGATTGCGCGTGCCAAGAGCGGCGATTCCATTGTCCTGCGGGGTGGGATCTACCGGACCGGCAGGCTGGTCTTCAACCAGGCGATCACCATTCAGCCGTATCTCGATGAGCAGCCGATACTCAAGGGCACGTACCTGGCCACCAGCTGGCAGAACCTCGGGAACGGTCTGTGGGTCACTAAATGGCCACATCCGTTTCCCTCTCGGCCGGCCGACTGGTGGAACCGCGACCGCGAAGGCAAAGTGACACCGCTACACCGCTTCAACAATGACATGGTGTTTGTGGACGGCCGGTTTTTGCAATCGGCCGGCTGGGAAGGGGAGGTCGACGAAAACACCTTCTACATCGACTATGAGAGCGGCAGAGTCTACATCGGCGTCGACCCGACAGACAAAAAAGTGGAAATCACCGCGTTTGATGTGGCGCTCTTACGGACCACAAGAGAGGTTCACGGCAAGAAACCAGACCGCAAGGGACCGAAGATACGAGGCATCACTTTCACACAGTATGCGTTTCGCGCCTTGGAGGTGGAAGGAGCATTCCCGGAAGGTGCCGCCGATGAAGCGACCTTCGGCAAAGACGTGGTCGGCACGCTGCTGGAAAACTGCACCATTTCCTACTGCTCTCGCGTGGGGGCCTATCTTAGAGGAGACTCGCTAACGATTCGCCACTGCCGGGTGAGCGACACAAGCACCGAAGGCATCTATATCATGAGTTCCAATGACGTGCTCCTCGAGAGGAACATCTTCACGCGGAACAACATTGAAAGGGTAACGGGTTACTACCCGGCCGCGGTGAAGATTTTTAACCAGTGCCATCGCGTCACGTGCCGGGACAACTTGGTGATCGATCTTCCGTATTCCAATGGCATTTGGTACGACGTGGGCAACGTCGACGGGCGGTTCCTGAACAATTGGGTGGAGAATGTGGGGAGCACCAAGGGGCGGTTTCCGATTGAGCGTCCTTGGCCGAGCAATAATGGCTTCTTCTTTGAGATTTCCAAAGGGGCAATATGTGCAGGGAACGTCTTCGTCAATTGTGATCACGGGCTGTGGGTGCTCAACAGTTCAGATGTTCACATCTACAACAACACCTTTGTGAACAGCACCGCCTGCATCTCGCGCAATGCGCGGAGTGCAGCCGCGGACCAATTCGGCTGGCATGCCAGTACTGGGCCTGATGTGGACAAGCGGCATGGTCATGTCTTTGTGAACAACCTGCTCTATGCGGACGAGGGTTTCGAGCGCCCGTTGCTCTATGTATGGCAGCCGGCAGTGTTATGTGAACGCCTGCAGCACTCGCAGTTGCGCGCGATGGACCACAACCTATTTCTCACAAAGGCGTCTCGGGCGACGGTCCCGCTCATCGTGTGGGGGCCTGAGAAGACTGATAGCTGTTACCTGGTCTACGAGTCCTTTGACTCCTTCCAAAAGGCCCACCCGGAATATGCTGCGCAGAGTTGGCATGTTTCTTGGTATCCAGGGCAGCTGTTCAAAAGCCTTGAGTTGGGCGACTACCGGCTCCTGGATAGTTCTCCAGGGGCAGCAGCCGGGCGACAACTGCCCACGGAGATAGGCAAGTTGCTCGGCACAGACGGCGGCTATGTCGGCGCGTTTCCTCCTCTGCATGCGGAGTTTTGACCTTGTGGTGCAGGTCCTTACGTGGAGCGCGCTGTGTCGGCCCTTTTGAGATAGTTGCAAGACGGGGACGACAATGAGAAGAAGACTCACGATGCCAAGGCGGGGGAGCGAAAAACCGCTGGGCGGCGCCATTGCACTGCTGGCGACGGTGCTCTTCTACTCATGTGCAGGCAAGGAGCCCAGCCCGACCGTCGCGTTTTGCAGCTTCGACTACAAAGGTGAACACTACCGCATCCGCTCTGTGCAGGCACCGGGCAAGGATCTGTCCTTCAACGAGCTGATCAGCAGGCGATTTGTCGCCGTGGACTATGGTCAAGACGGCTTCATAGACGAGGTGACACTCGGCGAGGCCACGATGGCACAGGCGCAGGAGCTTTACGAAGTGGCGCTGGAAACGCTCGCCAGCGAAGGGAAGTTGCGCGTGGTAGGGCCGCGCGGCAAATCGTACGCGGATGAGGACGCGAAATACCACTATGAGATTCGCACTCTCTGCCCCGGCGCGCGGGAGTGCTTCAACCAATTCAGAATTGTGCGGGATCGGCGGGCGCCAAACCCCGAGGTTACCGTAGCCATCGACCGACAGGCTGATGGGACAATAGACGTGGTGGTCAAAGGCACGCTTGCGCTGGAACAGGTACAGTCGCTCTACGCGCAGATGTTGAAGAGGGGTACTGACAAGGGGCGACTTGTCGTATTAGAGCAGAGAATCATGGTCAAATAAGGCGATGCAGCCCGGCTGCCTGCCGTCCTGGCGGAGTGGGGCATTGAGGACGTGAGTTCCCCTACGAGGCTTCCCGGTTGTGGACGGCAGCGTCAGCCCGTGGGCGACTGTGTGTTCAGGCGAGGGAGGAGGTCATGAGGTTTTTTCGTTGCTCGCTTCTGGGTCACAAAGGGGACCCGAAGTTGCATTGGCGTCGGCCATTGGTGATAGGAGTGGCAGTCTCCCTTTCCGTGCTGATTTCCTTGCGGACTCATGCGCAGCCACTTGCCGAAGGGAAAAGCAAGTTCCTGGGCGCAGCAAGCAAGAGCGACGTCTACCGCAACTTTGACAAGTACTTCAATCAGATCACCCCCGGCAACGACGGCAAATGGGGCTCGGTTGAGTATACCCGAGGGCAGTACAACTGGAGCAACCTGGATCGTATCTACGAATACGCCATGAGCAAAGGGATTCTCTTCAAAGAACACACCTTGGTGTGGGGGCAGCAGCAGCCGTCGTGGATTGCCTCGCTCGACTCGGCAGGGCAGAGGCAGGCTGTGGAGGAATGGATGCGCCGTCTGGGCGAACGCTACCCGCAGATGGCGTTGGTTGACGTCGTAAACGAGCCCTTCCATGCGCCCCCGGTGTACAAGAACGCGCTGGGGGGAGACGGGGCGACAGGGTGGGACTGGGTCATTACGGCCTTTGAGCTTGCGCGGCGCTACTGTCCCCCACAGGCGAAGTTGCTCTTGAACGAGTACAACATCTTGCACTCAAACACGGAGACGACAAGGTACATGAACCTGGCCGCCTTGCTGAAGACGAGGGGGCTGATCGACGGCATCGGCATCCAGGGGCACTACTTCGAGTTTCGCGGCGACATCTACCGCGGCAGTACTTATGTGTACGACATCAACGTCATCAAGGCCAACCTCGACCGCCTTGCGACCTTGGGCTTGCCGATCTACATCACCGAGTTCGACATCGATGAACAGGACAACAACGTCCAACTCCAGCAGTACAAGATCTATTTCCCGATTTTCTGGAATCATCCCGCGGTGAGGGGAATAACCTTTTGGGGGTACTACGAGTATGACGTGTGGACGGCCCACCCCTACACCTTTCTGATCGACTACAGCGGCAGGGATCGGCCGGCCATGCAGTGGCTAAAGACCTATGTGCGCTGTCCATTCCCCCCGGTCGTGAT
>JACIZP010000355.1 GCA_014359355.1 Calditrichota bacterium
TCTGATTCTCGACTACCGCTTCCCCGCGGGTTCGCTGAAGTCCGTGAACGTCTTCGCTCGCCTCCAGTCCGATTTTCACGACCACCGCACGGTGCTCAACTACCTCGACAGGCGGATCGACTTCACCTACAGGGGCGGGACGAACACCATCGATATGGCGACGAACTCCTTAGACTTTAATCAGGATTTCGGATGGTTCTCGATGCAGCTCAAATTTGCAAACACCTATTCCAAGAATGCCTTGCCCGATTCGCCTTATCTAATATACCGGCAGACAGGAGGGACTGGGGGTGAAGTGGCCGTCAACAAAAAGCCAGAGGACTTGAAGACGCAGGTAGAGTACTATGGACCGGACAAAACGTATCTCTTCAACCTGAACCTTTTCGAGACCACCTACAAGGAGAACCGCCAGGAATACTCGGAGAACTTCCGTGTGCCTTTCCGTTTGGGTCCACTTCTCCACGGCTATCTGAAATTCGGCCGGCAGTTCCGCCGCGGGACCCATAACAATGACCAGGAAACCCCGTACGGCGAGCTCAGGCGCGGGAGTGCGATCAACAATGCCATGGTGGACACGTTGGTGAGTCGCTTTGGAGTCGACTACGATCCTTCCACGGGGATGTTCTCTGCGGTCCATTTCATGGGGGACAGAAAGCTCATGGGTCCTTTCTTGGATAACCAATTCGGGAAGTTCTACTGGGCAGCTGACCCCTCCTTGCCGCTGGCCATGGCACATTACCTCCGCACAGATACCAACTTTGTGAACAAGTCTACAGGGACGAATGCCGGTGGATGGTTTGAAGGCATGTTCCAGCACCTGGCGAACGACTATCGCTACGTGGAGCGCTACTCAGCCGGCTACGCGATGACGGAGTTAAACCTTCCGCCTTTGGGGGAAGTGTTCGGACTTGGTCCTTTCGTGGGTGCCCTCACTCTGGTGGGCGGCGTCCGCTATGAGAGAGTTACCTCCGACTACACTGCTTACAACATGAGAGACGCCAGGAGCCCGCAGGATCAGGAAGACTACTACGAAAAGGTCACCGCCCATCCTGGGAACAAGTTCTTGCTTCCTATGGCCCAGGCGAAGCTAAAGCTCTTGCGGGGTTTGGACCTGCGTTACGCGTACAGTCAGACTCTCGCTCGGCCGGATTACCACCAGCTGTCGCCCAAGTTCACCATAAGCTACGATGGCAACAATGTCTGGGCTGGCAATCCGAAGCTGAAGACCGCCCACGCTTACAACCACGATGCACAGATTTCCATTCACGGCAGCAAGTTGGGTCTGCTGTCAGTGGGGGCATTCTACAAGAAGGTGGAGAACTTTACCTACTACACGCAATACAAGCTGCACAAGACTGCCCCTGCGGGCTTGGATTCTCTGGCCTCCTTTAGGGTCACTTTCCCTGGAGGTGGTTTCTCCGAGCCGAAGGACGGCGCGTGGCTGTACACGTACGTCAACGGCCGCTCGCCTGCGTACGTCAAAGGCATCGAGTTCGACTTCCAGACTAACTTCTGGTATCTGCCCGGAGTGCTCTCGGGATTGGTGCTGGGCGTAAACTACGCGCACATGAAGTCTGAGGCAGTGTACCCGTTGCGGGATGAGAAGACAGTCCCCAACCCGAACTGGAAACCGGGCTCTAAGGAGCCGAGAGTCCTCGTCTTTACCACCGACAGCACTCGCGAGGGGAGGCTGATCTACCAACCAGATGATGTTGCCAACGCCTA
>JACIZP010000356.1 GCA_014359355.1 Calditrichota bacterium
CAACAGCGCGTCGCTCCGGCAATGGAGCGACAAAGGGCAGCGGAGCAAATGCACTGGAGTCACCCTGCCGGGGAACGAGTGAGATCGGTTGATGTGCGTGTCTACACCAGCAGACGAGACGGAAAGGGACAACCCTGATGGAACAACGGCCAAGGATTTCCCTGATCAGCGACCAGCTCATTGACCGCGTCATCGATGAGGCCATGGAGGTTCTTGAGCGAGTGGGGGTGATGGTGGAGCACGATGAGGGGCGGCACCTTCTCTTGGAGGCCGGCGCCAAAGGCCGGCAGGACGTGCACCAGGTGAAGATACCGCGCTCCCTAGTGGAGGCTACGCTGCGCACCGCGCCACGGGCCATCCCGGTGTTCGACCGTCAGGGCAGGCCGGCCATGCAGCTCCAAGGCGACTCTGTCCACTTTGACCCAGGTTCGGCGGCGCTGACCATTCTTGACTGGGAAACCCAGAAAGAGCGGACACCCGTGACCGCCGATCTCGTGGCCTTTGCCCGGCTCACTGAGGCGCTGCCCCATTTCGCTGCCCAGAGTACCGGGCTTATTCCAGGAGATGTACCTGAGGGCATGGCGGACCGCTACCGGCTCTTCATCGCGCTGCAGTACTGCGGCAAGCCGGTGGTCACCGGCACCTTTGCCGTAGATGGCTTCCGGGTCATGCGGGAGATGTTGGTGGCCGTGCGCGGCAGCGAGGAAGCGCTCCGCCAGAAGCCGTTGGCCATCTTCGACTGCTGCCCTTCACCGCCATTGAAGTGGAGCACCCTCACCTGCCAATGCCTGATCGACTGCGCCCGTGCGGGTATCCCCGCCGAACTGGTGTCGATGCCCCTCACTGGCGCCACTGCCCCGGCGACACTCGTGGGCGCGTTGGTGCAGCACACGGCTGAGACATTGAGCGGCGTGGCTATCCACCAGTTAGCGTGTCCGGGTGCGCCCATCATCTATGGTGGGTCACCTTCTGCCATGGACATGCGCACCGGCACCACGCCCATGGGGGCCATCGAGACGATGATGCTTGACGTGGCCTACGCAGCGGTGGGCAAGCGCTTTGGCCTGCCCACCCACGCCTATATGGCCCTGAGCGACGCGAAAGTGGTGGACGCCCAGGCCGGGCTCGAGACCGCCATGGGCGCCGTGCTGGCAGCCCTGGCCGGCATCAACGTCGTTTCCGGGCCGGGGATGCTGGATTTCGAGAGCTGCCAGAGTCTTGAGAAGTTGGTCATCGACAACGACATCTGCGGCGCCGCCCTCCGCCTGGTGGAAGGCCTGCGCGTGCGTACGCCTCGCCTTGCCGACGACCTATACGGCGCGATCTACGAGGGCGACCACTTCTTGACCTCGCCTGTTACCCTGGAGTGGTTCCGCCACGAAGTGCACACGCCCAGCGAGGCCATCGATCGCGACAACTACCAGAGCCGCCAGGCAAAGGGCGACCTGACTGCCGGTGAGAGGGCTCACCGGATCGTGGAGCGGCTCCTGTCCTCGCCCCCTCAACCGGGATTGCCAAAGGAAGTGACCGAGGAACTTCACCGCATCATGCTCCACGAGGCGCGACGCCACGGCCTACAGACGTTGCCGGGGATTTCGTAAGCTGTGAGGAGGCAGAGATGCGCGCGGAGACAGCCGTTGCTCTCGCTCTTTCGCTGCTGCTGTTGGTCGGTTTGGGCCTTTCTTGCCGCCACGAGCAGAGCCCTGTACCCCCTGCCGAACACCTGCGTGGGCTCAAAGATACGGTGGGATTCTGCTTTACTGCGGCACAGATCGAGCGTGTGGTGCACGCTGCAGAGGAGTTGGAGCGCGAAAAACTGCTCGCCAATGCCGCCCGCCTCGGCTTGGACAACGACAGCCGTTGGGTAGCTGCCGTCTGTCCCCATGACGATCACCTGCTGGCTGGAAGGGTCTATGTGCACGTGTTCCGGCACCTGCGCGCCCGGCGAGTTGTCCTGTTCGGCGTGGCCCACAAGGCCACCGACTACGGCCTCCACGACCAGCTTGTCTTTGACTCATTTAGCGCCTGGCGTGGCCCCTATGGGCCGGTGCCCGTTTCACCCCTGCGGCAGGAACTCATTGCGCACCTTCCCAAAGATTCCTACGTCATCCACGACGAGTTTCAAACCGCGGAACATTCCGTGGAGGGCATTGTCCCGTTCATCCAGCACTACGTTCGTGACGCAGAAATCGTTTCCATCCTTGTCCCACCGATGAACTGGGAGCGCATCGATCTACTCTCCGCGCAGTTGGCCAAGGCACTGGCCTCTGCCATCCGCCGGCATAGGTGGACCTTAGGAACGGACATCGCCTTCATCTGCTCCAACGACGGTGACCACTACGGCGACCAGGACTGGGGTGGCAGGAATATGGCGCCTTTTGGCGCGGACCTGTGCGGGTATCGCATTCAGACGGCCATCGACAGCTTGCTGGCCCTGTCCACTTTGGCTGGCCCATTGGCTGCGCCAAAGTTGGAGTCCTTCTGTCGCCAGGTCTGGGGAGAGGAGGACATCCGGCGGTACAAGATTCGCTGGTGCGGGAGGTTCGCCGTCCCCTTCGGCCTGGAGACCGTGCGCAAGACGGTGGCGGAGCTGGGTCTTTCGCCCCTGCAGGGGCACCTGTTGCGCTACGACACAAGCTTCCGCCTGGGAACCCTCCCGCTACCCGACATCGGCATTGGGACAACCGCCCCCTACCACATTCGCCACTGGGTGGGATACACAGCCCTCGGCTACCGGTGAAGGCAAACCGCGGCAAGGCCATGAGGAGCGTGCTCATTGTGGAGCCGTACGGCGGGGACTCCCACCTGCAGTTGGTGAGGGGCATGCAGCGGTGGCTGCCGTTTTCGTTTCGCACCATCGTCATGCCGGCGCGCAAGTGGAAATGGCGCATGCGCGGAGCAGCGTTGCACCTGGCGGAGGCCCTCACCGCCGAGGAGCCAGCCGAGACAGTTTTCTGCTCCTCCCTCCTCAGCCTCACTGACCTCCTGGCCCTGGGACCGCGCTGGCTCCGCGATGCGCGCAAGGTGGTTTACTTTCATGAGAACCAGTTTGTCTACCCGACGCGCCTGTACAGGGAGTGGGACTTTCACTTCGCGCTCACCAATCTGACCACCGCCCTTGCCGCCGACGTGGTCGTCTTCAACAGCAAGTTCAATCGGGACACGCTGCTGGAGGCGGCACCCAAACTGCTGAAGAAGTTTCCCGACTTTCGTCCGAAGGGGATCGTGGAGCGCATTGCGGAGAAGAGCCACGTCCTGCCGGTCCCCTTGGATCCCACTGAGTTTCCTCCGCCGGAGCCCAAGCAGGGGCCGGCGCGCATCATCTGGAACCACCGGTGGGAACACGACAAGGCGCCAGAAGTATTCTTTGCCGCGCTCTACGAGTTGCAGCGACGAGGTGTGGCCTTCTCGCTGGGCGTCCTCGGCCAGCAGTTCAAGGAGTGCGCGCCCGTGTTCGCTCAGGCCAGGGAGCGCTTAGCAGAGCACATCGCCCACTGGGGCTACGCTGAGTCGCGTGAAGAGTACCTCGGCATTCTCAGGAGCGGCGATATTGTCGTCTCCACCGCGTTGCAGGAGTTTTTCGGCGTGGCCGTGCTGGAGGCGGTGCGGGCCGGGTGCGCGCCTCTGGTGCCAAACCGCCTTGTCTATCCCGAGCTCTATCCTGCTGACTTTCTATACGAGGATGGCACGCTTGCCGAGCGACTCGCCTGGGCGGCAGAGCACGTCGCAGAACTGCGGCGCCAGGACTTTGCCTGTCTGGCCCGCCCTTTCGATTGGCAATACTGGATGAACGCCTACTGCGAAGTCTTGCAAGGTTAGCCCATGAATGCGCACACAGAAAGGATAGCCATGATGCTCACTCCCCTGGTAGCCCGGCTCAAGGTGCGTAGCTATGAACTCGACTCGTTTGGCCATGTAAACAATGCCAATTTTCTCCACTACTTGGAATTCGCACGAGGTGAGTTCATGGCGCTCAGGGGCATGGGCTTTGCGGACTTTGCCCGGTGGCAGGCGCGGCCCGTGGTGGTGCGTGCCTGCATCGACTTCCGCGCCCCTGCCTTCGCCGATGACCTGCTGCGCATCGAGGGGGCGATCACCACCTGGGGACGCGCTCGCTTCACGCTCTCCTACGCCATCTACAATGAGACGCGCCGCTGCCTCTGCGCCGAGGCAGAGACAGTGATGGCCTTTGTGAACATGCAGGGCAAACCGGTGGCGATTCCACAAGCCTTCCGCGAAGCCTTTATTGACGGCACACGACACGAATGAGGAGAAAGCCATGGCACAAACAGTTCTGGAGCGATTCCTCCGCTATGTGGCCTATGACACGCAATCGGCGGAGGAGGCCACAACCTTTCCCAGCACTGCGAAGCAGAAAGAGCTTGGCAAGGTGCTTGTCGAGGAGCTGCAGGCCATGGGCCTTGCCGCGCGCATGGATGAGCACGGCTACGTGTTCGGCGAGCTCCCCGCCACCAGCACCCACCGCATTCCCACTATCGGCTTCATCGCGCACTTGGACACCTCACCTGATGTCTCGGGCGCAGACGTGAAGCCCATCATCCACCGCAACTACCAAGGCGACGACATCACGTTGCCAGGCGAGCCGCCGGTGGTGATCCGCGCGACGGAAAATCCGGCCCTCGCTCACCAAATTGGCAACGACATCGTCACGTCCGACGGCACAACGCTGCTGGGCGCAGACGACAAGGCAGGCATCGCCGAGATCTTCACAGCCCTGGAGTACCTGGTCAGCCATCCGGAAATCGAGCACGGGCCGATCAAAGTGGCCATTACCCCCGACGAGGAAGTCGGCCAGGGTACCAAGTTCTTCGATGTCAAGGCGTTTGGCGCTGACTATGCCTACACGGTGGACGGCGAAACTCTGGGCGAAATAGAGAACGAAACCTTTTGTGCCGACACGGTGGTAATGACCGTGCACGGGGTAAATGTGCACCCCGGATACGCCAAGGGGAAGTTAGTCAATGCCGTTAAGATTGCCGCGGAGATCATAGAGAAGCTGCCCAAGGATCGTTTGTCCCCCGAAACGACCGAAGGGCGCGAGGGGTACGTGCATCCGAACAGCATCAGCGGAGGCGTGGAACAGACCACGATCAAGTTCTTGATCCGCGACTTTACCGTGGAAGGGCTCAAGGCGCATGAAGAGATGTTGCGCGCGCTGGCCGAAGAGGTGATGGCCCGTCATCCGCGGGCCCGGCTGGATTTCACTGTCGAAGAGTCCTACCGCAACATGAAATACAAAATAGACGAGGATCCCAAAGTGGTGGACTATGCCCTGGAAGCAGTGCGGCGGGTCGGTCTTGAGCCAAAGCTGAGCCTCATCCGTGGCGGCACTGACGGGGCGCGCCTCTGCTACCAGGGTCTGCTCACGCCGAACATCTTCACTGGAGGGCATAACTTCCACTCCAGACAAGAGTGGATCTCCGTGCAAGACATGGAAAAGGCAGTGGCAGTGCTGGTGGAACTGGTGCGTGTGTGGGCGGAGAAAGAGGCGGCTGCCTGAGATCGCTTCCCTGCGAAGGAGCGAGAAGCAATCATGAGGAGGCAAAGCTGCCGCATGAGCCGCACCGCGAATTGGGGGTGGCGATTCCAAGGGCCACGACACCATCGCGCAGCCCTCACCTGGGCTATGGCGCTGGCTGCTGTCATACGGTCGGCGTGGTGTCTCGCCCAGCAACCGCGCCCGGATACGGTGGCCTACCGCATGCCGGCGGTAGTGGTGACGGCCAGCCGCCACGAACAGGACCCGCTGCTTACCAGTGTGCCGGTGACGCTGCTGGAGCGGCGCGCCATCGTGCAGGCTCTTCCCGCCACCGTGGGCGAGGCCCTCGTCCTTGCCCCTGGGGTCGCCGTCACCTCCAGCGGGCCGTGGAGCCAACAACCGGTCATCCGCGGCCTGAAGGGCGCGCAGGTTCTTACCCTGATCAATGGCCAACGCCTGGACGTGCTCCGTTCCTACGGGCAGCACGCTCCCCTGTTGGATGTCGGGCAGGTGGAGCGAGTAGAAGTGGTCCGCGGGCCTCATTCGGTCCAGTACGGCTCCGATGCGGTCGGCGGGGTGGTGAACTATGTGACCACTCCCGCCTTTGTGGCAGCGCAGCGACCGGCCGTCACCACGCGCGGCTTTGTGCAGTCGAGTTCTGCCGATGAACAGCGTGCCGCCGGACTTTCCCTCCTGCTGCGGGGAGCGCGTGCCAATGCCCGCCTGCGCCTGGGAGGGCGGCGCGCGGAGAACGTGCGCACGCCCCGCGGACGGCTACCCAATAGCCAGTACCGAGGCATTGACGCCGACATCGACTTTGCCTATCAGCCGTCACCGGCACACCTTGTGCGGTGCGGTGTGTCCTCGGTTCGCTCGTCAAATGTGGGCGTCCCCACCTCCCCCTACGCCGAGCGCGCACGCTTCCGCCTCTACGAGCGGACGGTGCTGAGCCTTGCCTACGAGCACCAGCCGCGGTCTGGTGCGCCGAGAATCGAGGTCAATGCACACTACCAGTGGGGAAAACGCAACTTTGAGGCTCTGCTACACGTGCCGCGGGGGGTGCAGCGTCTGGACCAGGTTCTGGAGGCACACCGTTCGGCCGACTCCTTCGGCGCCACGCTGCTGGCAAGCGGCCTGGTGTGGGGCCACCACTTGTTCACCTCTGGTGTTGACCTGTTCGGCGAGGATGACAACACCCGACGCACCGCCATTTCGCGCCTCTATGACGGCAAAGGCGCGCTGGTGAAAGAGACAGTGGACCGCATCCCGCCCACGCCGCCCGCGCGGCGGTGGGGCGTGGGGATCTTCGCTTGCGACGAGCACTCGCCCGTGCCGTGGGCCAGCGTCAGCGCCGGCCTGCGCGTGGACCATCTGCAAAGCAGCGCCACCGGCACGCGCGGCACCCTGGCCGAGGCAGACCTTGTACGGCGCGAGCAGAATGTCAGCGGCAATCTCGGTGCGAGCGTGGCCGTCACCGACGGGGTACGGCTCTTCGCCAACCTCGGCCGCGCCTTCAAGGGGCCCTCGCTGCAGGAACGCTTTTTCAAGGGTGTAGGCCAACTGGGATTCGTGGTGGGCAATCCCGAGCTCCATCCTGAGACTAGCCTGAACCTCGACGCCGGAGTGAAGTGGCGCACGGAGCGCTGCCGCGGTGAGCTCAGCGTGTTCCGCAACAGGGTGAATGACCTCATCGTACTCAGCCGGGTGACGGTCGCGCCGGACACCTTCAAGTACGCCAACGTCGGCCGCGCGCTCCTGCAAGGTGGCGAGTTCGAGGTGGAGGCGAGGCTACTCGGTCCGCTTCGGGCCCAGGCACAGGCCTCCTACGTGCGGGGTACCGATGAGGCATCCGGCCAGCCCCTGCCCCAAATACCGCCGCTCAACGGGCGCATTTGCCTGTACCTCCAGGCGCCTGCCGGCAGATGGTGGGGCAGACTCACCGCACGGCTGGTTGGCGACCAGCGCCGCGTCGCCGCCAATGAACTCGCCACCCCTGGCTATGTCCTGTGCGACGTAGGGGCTGGATTGCCCCTGCAGAGCGGTGCGACCCCTGTGGAGCTGGCCATCAACATTACCAATCTTTTCGACCGCAGTTACCGGGACCACCTCTCCACGGTCACCTGGTGGGATGCCCCAGGCAGGAATGTGGTGGTAAGCATGAGCTGGGGAGCACGAAACTGAGTATCTGCTCGGTGCCAGAACCGTCCAGGCGTGGAAGGGGCGAACGGGGCGTGGCTTTGGCTGGCCCTTTCTTCCCTTGGTGGGACACCGGCGATGTTCAAGTCTCGCCAAATTATCACCAAGGCCCTGACGGCCGCGCCATGGTCGACAGGGGACCACCCGCGACCCGGGCGTCTGCAGGCGGGCCCGCTAAAGGCGCTCCGGGGATTCCTTGCGCAGCCGCTGCCGCATGACTTCGGCCATGACAATCGCCGCAGCGTGGCTGAGCGCCAAGGAACCCACGTTGCCGGCGATGGGGATGCGCACCATGCCGTCGCACTGCCGTCGCACTGCCGCTGACAGACCACGCTTCTCTCCGCCGATGGCCATGATCACCGGCCCGGTCAAATCCACCTCGTAGATAACCCGCCGCGCGCTGGCCACGCACCCCCACAAGCGCAGGCCGACCCTTTTGAGCTGCGGAATTTCGCCTTCCACCTGGCCGACTATCGCCAGCGGCATGCGCTCGAACGCCCCGGAGGAAGCGCGCGACACCGCCGTAGCGTCAAAGTCCCAGACGTGCTTTTTCAGAAGGACGGCATCAATGCCTAAGGCTTCTGCCGAGCGGATCGTGAAGCCGAGGTTCTGGCTGTCGTCCACGCCATCGAGGAGGAGCAGTGCCGGCGCGTGTGCCTGGTGCGCGAGGCGCTCGACCAGCTCCTCAAGGGGCACAGGCGGCTTGGGCGTCGCCAAGGCAATGACCCCGCCGTGCGTCTTGCCGTGGGCCATGGCATCGATTTCCGCCGCCGGAGCGAATTTGACCGGCACCCCTTGCTCCTCGGCCATCTGGAGAAGTGTTGCCACCCGCTTGGGGTGAATTCCCTCGCGCACGACGATCAGGCGCACCCGCCGCTGCCGCGCCGCCAGCGCCGCCTCCACGCAAATGCGCCCCTCAATCAGCTCCAACGCCTGCTCCCTCCACCTTCCTTGCTCCTGAGAGCACATGGGCTCCCAAGGCCCAGAGGAAAGACCGTGAAACGCGCCCCACGTACGCCCCTTTCGGGTTGCCACATTCCTGCCGGCGTTTCTGGGTCCTGGGCGGCTTCAAGACCTAGCACAAGTTGCCCTCGGCCGCGGTCGCTCCTGCCCAGCACTGCCCTCATTGCAGCTTGAGCGTCATCACCTCAAACGGCGACAGCTTGATACGACCCCGGCCCCGTTCCCACACTGGGCGGCCGCGCGCTCGCTCCAGCAAGTCCGCTGCGTACGCCTTGTCCGTGGCGAGCTGTGTATGCACCTCGGCCACAGCCGGCACACCCGCTGATTCATACAGACGCAGCACGAGACTTTGCTCGTCTTCGCTCTGTTTCAAGGTATCCACCACCACCGATGGGGCGCCAGAGAGGGTGACAAAGCTCATCCTCTCGGGCAAAGTACCCGGGTGAGGCCTCTGGCGGATCACAAGGAGCGGCACATTCAGCTCGTAGCCTGCCTGCACCGTCCCCGCCGTGCGCCAGTCGCCTGCATGTGCCCAAAGCGCGTAAGTAAAGCGATGCAGCCCTTCGTCCGTCTGCCCGTCGTAGAGCACGCCATACTGGCAACTTTGCGGGTCGGGCGCATAACAGTTCTTGAGGAGCGTCAAACGCAAAACATTGTCGCGCGCATCGTAGCCGTACTTGCAATCGTTGAGCAGGCTCACGCCGTAGCTTCCGTCGCCAAGGTCGGCCCAGCGTTGGGCCGGCACCTCGAAGCGCGCCTGTTCCCAGGAGGTGTTGCGCCGCGTGGAGCGAGCGATGGCCCCGAACTGGATCTCGTACGTGGCGCGTTCTGCCCACACCGAAACCGGGAAGGCCACCTTGAGCAGCGTGCGCGGATCGTGCCAGTCGACGAGCGTGTCAAAGTCGATACGGCGGAGGTCGCGATAGAACATAATGTCCTGGGTGAGGGAAGACCGCCCGCTCGTGAGTTGCACCCTTGCCACAGCGCACACCGGTCCCGCGTGAAAACGCGCCTTTCCCCGCGGCCGCAGAAGCTGCAGAGGCCGCACCTCATAGTCCGGCGCAATCTCCCAAGCCTCCCAGAAGGGCGGGTAGTCCAAGAAAGTCTGCAGCACATTGCCGCGTGCGCCCTTTGCCAACACCTCCCGGGAGCAGTCCCGGTCCACGAGGCGCAGCATCTCCCCCCTCTCGTTTAGAATCGCCTCGAAATGGGGTGTGACCACCCTGCCGCCCTCAGCCTGGCACTCCGGCCCGCTCCCGATCGGGCGTGCCGCGACCAAGCGGAAGGTGGTGTAACCACAAGGCGGGACGTCGTGCGCGATGAACAGCACCTCTTCCCTTCCATCCACGCGCCGCAGCCGTTGATACGGCACCGGACGACCGGACGGGTCTTCGATCCTGAAGGACCGGGGAAGCCCCTCAGCAGGGAGCGCAACAACGTCCGTGCGCGGCCAGCCTAAGGTGTTGAAGACGATGAGGCTGTCTCCTGCGCCTTCGGTGTTCACCAGCTCGCCGAGGGCCTTGAGGGCGTTGTCCCTCTGACGGCCAACGTTCTCCCGCACAAACGCATAGTCGGCCAGCGCATCCTGATAGACCTCGGGGATTGAGCTTCCCGGCAGGATGTCGTGGAATTGGTTGCGCAGCAGGCGCTCCCAGCACTGATGCAGAGTCTCCGCCGGATAGGGGTGTCCGAATCGCGAGGCGATGGCGGCCAGCAGCTCGGCGTCGCGCAACAGGAGCTCGCACTTGCGATTCTCGCGTTTAATGGCCCCATGCGTGGTGTAGGTGCCGCGATGTCCTTCAAGGTAAAGCTCATCTGCCCATATCGGAAGATGGCGGCTATTCCGGCGTGCTGCAGCGAAGAACTCCTCCAAGCTCCCTTGCTTCAGAATTGGATGGCCTGGGGCGTGGGCCAGCCTCTTTTGCTGTTCCAAGTGCGCACGGGTCGGCCCGCCACCGCCATCGCCGTACCCAAAAGAGAGAATGACGTCGCGCGCCGAGTCCTTTTGGCGAAAGTTCTCCCAGGACTCGCGCACGCCTGCGGCGTCCAGGCCCGCGCTGTAGGCCTGGCGATGGAAACAGAGGTGCGCGAGAACGCGCGAGCCGTCCACGCCCTGCCACCAGAACGTGCTGTGCGGGAAGGGGTTCTTGTAGAGCCAGCCAATTTTGGCGGTGAAAAAATAGTCGATGCCAGCCTTCTTGAGCAGCTGCGGCAGCGCCCAAGAATAGCCGAACACATCCGGGAGCCACAAGACCCGCGCTGGTGCCCCGAATTCCTGTTGCAGGAAGCGTTGTCCGTAGAGAAGCTGCCGTACCAGCGACTCGCCGCTGGGAACGTTGCAATCGGCCTCAACCCACATGCCGCCGGTCGGCTCCCACTGCCCTGCCTTGACCTTCTCGCGGATGCGTCGGTACAGATCCGGGTAGGTCGATTTCACAAAAGCGTAAAGCTGCGGCTGGCTCTGCACAAAGTGGTACCAGGGATACTCCTCCATCAGCGCCAGCGCCGTGGCGAAGGTGCACGCGCTCTTGCGCTTCACTTCTTTGATGCGCCACAGCCAGGCGACATCAATGTGCGCGTGTCCCATGGCCCACACGCGACCAGGGCAGCGGGACTGCAACTCTCCCCAGCCTCGACGGAAAAAGCGCCCTGCACGCTCCACTGCCGCAAAGTAGTGCGCGCTGCCTGGCTCACGCGGGTCAAGAAGCCGCATCGTCTCGGTCAAGAGAGTCGCCACTTGCTGGTGTTCTTCAGAGCCGGGGGGCAGCCCGGCCAACACATCCAGGGCGGCGCGCAAGTCGTGGTAGAGTTCCCAAGCGGCTGGCCGTACGAGCCGCAGCTCCGCCTGACGGAAGATGCGGCGTTCCTGCGTGAGGCCCGCGTAGGCCTCTATGGCCAGCGCAAAGCGCTCCCCCCCTTTCGCCTGCGACGTGAGCAGATGCTCGCGATGGTTCGCATCGACCCCTTGCGCCGGGCTGCCATTCACGAAAAGCAACGACTCGTCGATGTCAAGGTAGAGGTACACCGGGCTGCCGCGCCACTCCTCGGGCACCTGGGCATGCGCAAAGAACCAGCCCGTCTGATCATACCCGCCCCATGGCGCCGGCAGTTCAACCTCCGGCCAGTCAGCGTCTGGGCCGGCCGCCACCCGGTCCGGGGCCATCTCGCCCTGCCAGAGGCGCCATCGCGCCAAAGGGAGGCGTGCTGCCCATAGATGCTGCTGCAACTCGATTGCGAACCGCAGGACTGTCTCCACGTTGCCTCCTTTGCCAATCCGTCCCAGTTCGAGGCGCAAATATAGCAACAAATGCTGGCAAATGCAAGCGGGCCCTCGCAGGGGAAGCTATGAATCCGGTGGTAGCGACTGTGCACCCGGAGCGCACGATTCGGAACGGGCGACTTGGTCACCCAGCCGGGCCCGCCGAGTCACCGCAATCCTCCCTCTGTGGACATGCGCCACCGGGCCCCTCGTCGGCATGAATGAGTTGCCACACCTTTGTCGAGGAAGCCCCCTGTCTGCCGCGGGCAGGCGAGTCCGCCGGGCGAATGACAGGC
>JACIZP010000357.1 GCA_014359355.1 Calditrichota bacterium
GCGGCCGAGTGGAGGTGTTCGGCAGCGGTGGTGGCGAGAGGCTCGCGCTCCGGGTGGGCGTGCCCTTCCTTGGCCGCATTCCGCTCGATCCACACGTAGCGGAGTCTGGTGACCAGGGGAAGCCCTTCGCGGCCTACCTGCAGCAATCGCCCGTGGCGCAGGAGTTCCAGGCCATCGTGGAAAAGGTCCTGGCCGCCACCAAGGGAGAGGGAGAAGACCAGGAGCCGGAAGGCGGAGCTGCGCAGGCCCGAGAGGCCCCCTCGGGCTCTTGATCCCTTGCCACCTTGAGACTCATCCCGGTATGCCCTCTCCCTGAATGACCCAAAGGCCTGAGGAGTCGTCGTCCCTTGTGGCCTGGGGCACCCCTTGTCCTTGCCCGGGCGCTGGGCAGAGCAGCAGCCGGCCGGTGCACGCCTTTCTGCCAAAAACACCTTGTTTGCGCAGTTCGTTTTTAGTAAATTTAGCGGCCGTTCTGGGCACAGCCATGTTCCAGGAAATCGCCACCAAATTTGACGCGGTCATCAGGAAGCTGCGCGGCCACGGCAAGCTCACCGAAAAGAACATTGCCGAGACTATGCGTGAGGTGCGCCGCGTGCTCCTTGAGGCCGACGTCAACTACCGGGTGGTAAAGGACTTTATTGACCACGTGCAGCAGAGGGCCCTTGGCGTGGAGGTGATGCGCAGTGTCACGCCAGGGCAGTTGGTGGTCAAGATCATCCACGATGAGCTGACGGCGCTCATGGGCGGAAGCGAAGAGCCCCTGCGCCTCAGCCGTTGGCCCAGCGTGGTTGTGCTCGTCGGTCTGCAGGGTTCAGGCAAGACGACCTTCGCCGGCAAGCTGGCGCGCCACCTTCGTCAGCGGGGGCGCAACCCTCTCCTGGTTGCCGCCGATGTGCGTCGCCCTGCAGCCATCACGCAGCTGGAGGTGGTGGGCAAGGCGGTGGATTGCCGCGTGTTCAGCGCCCAGGCCGATGCAGTGGCCATCTGCACACAAGCGCTGCAGTTCGCGCGGCAGAATGGCTTCGATGTGGTGATCATCGACACCGGTGGGCGCCTCCACATCGACGAGGAGCTCATGGAGGAGTTGGTGGCCATCAAGAAGGCCACCTCGCCGGAGGAAGTGCTCCTGGTGGCTGATGGCATGACCGGACAGGACGCGGTCAACGCCGCCACGGCGTTCAACGAGCGCCTGGACATCACTGGCGTGGTGCTCACCAAGATGGACGGCGACGCACGCGGCGGTGCAGCCATGTCCGTGCGTGCGGTCACCGGCAAGCCCATCAAGTTCCTCAGCGTGGGCGAAAAGCTCGACGCCCTGGAGAAGTTTCATCCAGAACGGATGGCTTCGCGCATTCTGGGCATGGGCGATGTGGTCACCCTGGTGGAGCGCGCTCAGGAGGCCCTCGACCGCGAAAAGGCCGAGCGCCTGGAAAAGAAGCTGCGCCGCCAGGAGTTCACGTTAGAGGACTTTTACGACCAGCTGCAGCAGTTGAAGAAGATGGGGCCACTGGAGGAGGTAATGGGCATGCTGCCGGGCTTCGGCCGCTTGCCCCTGCGTAACCTCACCCTCGATGAGCGGTCGATGGTCAAGACCGAGGCCATCATCAACTCGATGACCCCGGAGGAACGGCGACGGCCGCACATCATCAACGGCAGCCGCAGGCGACGCATCGCTCGCGGCAGTGGCACCACCGTGCAAGACGTCAACCGTGTGCTGCGCCAATTCGAAATGGTGCAGCGCATGGTCAAACAGATGAGCAGACCTGGCAGGCACATGGGCAGAACCTTGGGGCTTCCCTGAGGATTGCCCCCTGCCGTCATGGACGCAAGGAGGATTGATTTGGCAGTACGACTACGCTTGGCGCGTGCCGGCAAGAAAAAGCAACCGTTCTATCGCATCGTGGCCGTGGATTCCCGCAAAGCCCGCGACGGGATGTGCGTGGAACGGCTCGGCTACTACAACCCGTTGACCTCACCCCCGCAGGTGGAGGTGAATGAGGAACGCGTGAACTATTGGCTCGACTGCGGGGCACAGCCATCGGACACTGTGCGCAGCCTCCTCTCCCGCAAAGGCATCCTCTTGCGCCGGGACCTGATCAAGAAGGGTTTTGATTCGGCGCGGATCGAAGAGGAATTGAAAAAGTGGGAAGTGCTCCAGATTGAGCGTCGTCGTCGCCTGGAGGCCAAGGAGGCGGAAAAGCGCGCAGCGGCGGCAGAAGAGGTCGAAAAAGCCGAGGCACAGGCGGCGCCCGAACCGGAAGCGCCTGCAGAGGCAGCACCGGCTGAAGGTGCCGAAGAGCCGGCCCCCGAGGCGTAGGCGCACGCAGAGCGCCAGGCCACGCACGTGTGATGAGCCGTGGCTGTCCTGGCCGGGAGGCATAGATGCAGAGGTCAGGGCAAGAGCCTGAACAACCATCCGGGGCGAGTAAGACTCGCTTCGTGGTGATTGGCACGGTGGCTCGGGCCCACGGCGTGCGCGGCGAGCTGCTGATTACCCCGCATACCGATGACCCGGGCAGATTTGCTCTTCTGCGCGAAGCATACCTGCAGCTCCAAGACGGGCGCCGTTCGCGGGTCACGGTGATCGGGGCAAGGGTGAGTAACAAGGGCGTGCTCTTGCGCCTGGCCGAGGTGGGCGACCGCACCGCGGCAGAGACGCTCGTGGGCGCCGACATTGTCATTAGCCGCGAACAGTGTCTGCCGCTGCCGCCCGATAGCTACTACATCTTTGACCTGCTGGGCATGGCGGTGCACACCACGGCAGGACGCCTGCTGGGAACGCTCGAGGAGGTAGTTGACTTCCCGGCGAACGACGTGTGGGTGGTGCGCAACGCCGGGCGCGAATACCTGATACCCGCCATCAAGGAGGTTGTCAAGAAGGTCGACTGCGAGCAACGGGTGGTCATCATCGAGCCCATCGCCGGGCTGATCGATGAGGAGCCGTAGAATGCAGATCCACGTCATCACGGCCTTCCCAAGCCTGTTGCACGGCCCGCTGGATGAGAGCATCATCAAGCGGGCGCGCGAGCGGAACATCGTGCAGATCTACGTGCACGACCTGCGCGACTTTACCACCGACAAGCATCGCAGCGTCGATGACTACCCTTATGGCGGCGGGCCGGGCATGGTGCTTAAACCGGAGCCCATCTTTCGCTGTGTGGACCACATTTTGGCAGAGTACGGCCTGCAGCAGCCGCGCATTATCTTGATGACCCCACAAGGGGAACGCTACACGCAGAGGATGGCCATCGCCCTTTCCACGGTGGAGGCGATGATCATCATCTGCGGACATTACAAAGGGGTGGACGAACGCGTGCGCTTGGCGCTGGTCACCGACGAGATTTCCATCGGCGACTATGTGCTCAGCGGCGGCGAGCTGCCCGCAGCCGTGGTGATCGATTCGGTAGTCAGGCTGCTGCCTGGAGCGATTAGTGATCCGCTCTCGGCAGAGGGAGACTCATTTCACCGCGGCATGCTCGACCACCCGCACTACACCAGACCAGAGGAATTCCGTGGCATGCGCGTGCCGGAGGTCTTGTTGTCTGGTAACCATGCCGCTATCGAGCGCTGGCGGCGGGAGCAGGCACTGGAGCAAACCCGGCGCCGGCGAAAAGACCTGTTGCAGGGATTGGACAACGAATAGTGGCCGACGGCCACATCAACGGGAGGCTGTGCAATGAACAAGGCGGACCTGATCACCGCAGGGCAACTGAAAGAAGACATCCCCGACTTTAAGGCTGGCGACACAGTTGCCGTGCACGTGAAAGTGATCGAAGGGGATAAGGAGCGTATCCAGATCTTCAAAGGGGTGGTGCTGCAGCGCCGTGGCGCAGGCATCAACGAGACCTTCACCGTGCGCAAGGTATCTGACGGCGTGGGTGTGGAACGGGTCTTCCCCCTACACTCTCCGCGCATTGCCAAGATCGAACTGGTGAGGCGTGGGCGCGTGCGGCGTGCTAAGCTGTTCTACCTGCGCAAGCTCATGGGCAAGGCGGCCCGCATCGAGGAAGAGCGCTGAACCTAACCCCGGGGTGCTCCCACTTGGACCATTATCGTCGCGGCGATAATGGTTTTTCTTTGTCCGAACGCTTGTGGAGCGCTCTGGTCACGCGGAGGATACCATGCAGGAGGAGACCTCGCCCCGGCAGATCCCCGGCCCGCAAAGCATGCGCCTCATGCAGCAGAAGCAGGAGGAGCTACCACCCGCGGCATACACGCTGACCCCCATCTTCGTCGCGGAGGCGCACGGCGCCCAGGTGGTCGACGTGGACGGCAATCGCTTCATAGACTTTGCCGGGGGGATAGGCGTGCTCAATGTCGGGCACGCT
>JACIZP010000358.1 GCA_014359355.1 Calditrichota bacterium
GGCAGACCGTATTGCTCGACAACCTCGAAAAAGCGGTCCGACAATCTGGGGCGATCGACGGTGAGAAACTCACCGATGGAGATGAGTCCCACCACGCGCTCGTAGACCACGATCGGCACCATGAAGCAGGTAAACCCAGACCAGCAGACGTAGCGCTGCGGCTCGGAGGTCTCGATCACCTTGCGCGCGTACTTCAGGTCGTCCACGTCGCAAAAGCGGTGGCGGATCTCCGCGTTGTTGAACAGGTAGTACTTGCAGATTCGGTGGCAAAAATGCCGCTCCGTGATCTGGTTCGCCTCGTTATCCCATACTGCCGTGGAGCAGCGGGTAGTAGCAGTGTTCTCCTCGCAGATGTCGTTGAGCTTGTCGATAATGTCGCGCTCTTTGAGGCGCGCGGTGAAAATGTCCTCAGGCATCGGTATCCACCCCCTGCAGGTACTTGTTGAAGATCATCCTGCTGATGCCCAGAGCGGCGGCTGCCTTGGATTTGTTGCCGGCGAAACGCTCCAGCGCCGCCCGGCAATAGGCCTGGCGCACCTCGGCAACCACCTCGCGCAGCGGCCGCGTTTCGCCACGAAAATCCAGCGCACCCACCCCTTTGCCCCGCACCGGCTCCAAGCGCAGGTCCTTCTCGTCGATCACCGTGCTGGAGGCGAGGGTGATCGTGCGCTCCAAGAGGTTCTCTAACTCGCGTACATTGCCCACCCAGGGGTAGCTCTGCAAACGGGCGATGGCCTTTGGGGTGAAGGTGTAGCGGATGCCGAGGCGCGCGCTGAAACGATTGAGGATGTGTTCCAAAAGATCCGGGATGTCTTCTGGCCTCTCCCGCAGCGGCGGAATGTAGATGGGGATCACGTTCAGCCGATAGAAAAGGTCTCGCCGAAACTGCCCTTTCTCGATGAGCTCTTCCAGGCTCTGGTTGGTAGCGCTGATCACCCGGATATCGGTCTTGATCTTCTCGTTGCCCCCGACGCGCGTGAATTCCCCTTCCTGCAGCACGCGCAGCATCTTCACCTGCATAGCCAGCGAGGTATCGCCGATTTCGTCAAGGAAGAGCGTGCCGCCATTAGCCAACTCGAACTTGCCGATCTTTTGGCTAATGGCCCCGGTGAATGAACCTTTCTCGTGGCCGAAGAGCTCGCTCTCTAACAGAGTCTCCGGCAGCGCGGCACAATTGACATCCACAAAGACCTTGCCGCGGCGACGACTGCGATCGTGGATAAGTCGGGCGATCAGCTCCTTGCCGGTACCCGACTCGCCCCTGATCAGGACGTTGGCCTCCGATTGTGCCACCTTCTCCACCATGTCCCGCACTGCAGCCATGGCTGCCGAGCGCCCCCAGACAATCTCTCGCTCCACTTTGGTGCGGGAGAAAAGCTCCACCACGCGGTTGGCCAAACTCTCGATGAGATCCAGCTCAAAGGTATTGAGGATGCGGTCGTCGGCGCAGCCAAAGAAGAGTACGCCGTAGTCACCTCCCCCTTCGGCTCGTTGCAGGCGCACAGCCAGACCCGAGCCAAGCCCAGGGTGCTCTGCGAGATTCTTGTAAGGGCTTGAATGAATTTCGTTGACCCGCACAAAGCGTTCGTCTGGCTGCGCAGCCAATCGGGCAGTGACCAGCTCCACCAGCTCGCGACCCACCTCGGTGGACCCCGGAGCCCGGAACCCGCGCGGTCGAGGTCTCCCGTCAGCGCACTCTAGCGCCGGGCCGCGCCGTTCCAGAAAGAGGATGAACTTGTACCGGGTGATGGAGGCCAGCACGTCGAATCCCTGCTCCAGCATTTCGCGCGGGTCCTGTGTCTTGGACAGCGCATCGATGAACTGCTGCAGGTAGCCGGAGTATTTGTAGTCAAAGTCGTAACGCTGCTGGGTCATTGCTCAATCTCTGTGCAGCCGGCCAGATAGCATCTCTTCGCCGCACTGTGCGGCCAGAAAGCAGAAGGCGCGAGCATGGGCCCGCGTCTTGCCAGACGCTCACCGATGGTCCTTCGCCGCGGCAGCGATCTATGCCGCGGAAGCACCTTTTTGTCTACCCCACCTCGGATACAAAAAGGCGCGGCTTCCATTGACTTCACCGAAGCCGCGCCGGACACAGTCTCAGAACCGAACTCCGACGGAAGCTACCACCGTAGTCTTCGTCACTTGCTCATCGACCCGCGTGAGCTCTTCGGAGAGTGAACCGGTGGTCTGTTCCCACTTCCCTCTCACCCAGGCCAGGTCAAACTTGAGCTGCTTGTCCAGGAGAAAGCCCACGCCGAGCGTCAGATAGTCTCGGTCATGGGTGGCGGGCGCTCCTTTGAACGGCGAGGGCAGAATAGCATAGCCGGCCCGCACCTGGGTGCCAAGTCCCGGGATGGTCAGCTCTCCCCCGACGCGTACCTGGGTCGTAGCTCGATAGGTCCGCTGGATGGCCAAGTTCGCCTCGCCCTTGGTCCAGCCGGCCACGGGCGGGTCAGTCTTGAAGCGCACTTGCGACCAGTCCTGATACGTCATGTCACCTGCTATGGTCAACCAGGCCACCGTCGCAGCGGCACCAAAGCCAAAGGCAAAAGGCGAAGAAATCTTGTACTCGAAGGTGCCCGACCGCTGCGAGACATCGCGCGAGCCATTGTCAAATGTCTCGGTGTCCACGTAGCCCCAGTCTTCCTTGCCGGTAAGAGTGAGGGGCGTGCTCATCGTGGCAGCCACCCGCAGGACGTTACCAACGCGGTACAGGCCGCCGAATCGGAAGTTAGTGCCACTGAAGCGCGTGTCGATGTTGTCGTTCTTCTCAAACACGTCGAAGGTATAAAGGTTTAGGTGGTCGTCCTCGCGGAAACTGAGCTGGTAGTCGTCCCGCCCGGTCCAGAAGTTGATCGAGGCACCGAGCGACAGATTTGGGGACATGTCTACTGCGCCACTCAAAACCCAGTTGTTTAGGCCCCCACCCTCAAGCTCATTCCAGCTCTGTCGCACCGCTCCCTCCGCCGTGGGCAATTGCCAGGCATAGTCGAATTGGCCGTCAAAGCTCTGCACGCGATTGTAGCCGCCGGCAAACACCAGGCTGCCCCTGTACGTTGGCACGGGGATGACCAGCCCGATGGCCCCAAGCCTGGTGAAGCTGGCCTCCGACGTCATCTGGTACCCGTACGCACTGGCCTGGTCCTTGCCGACCATGTGCGACAGGGTGCCGAAGACCTCCATGCGCCTGATCTGAGCCAGGCCAGCCGGGTTCCAGTAGGTCGCAGAATAGTCTTCTGCCACCGCTTGGTAGGCACCGCCCATTCCGCCAGCCCGCGCACTCACGCTCAAGGGCTCGCCGATTTGAAAGACGGTGCTCTCGAACGTTTGCGCCCCCGCGCTCCCGACAATGCCGCCTAAGAAACAGATGAGGAGGAACATCCTTCTGAGCACGTCTATCTTCATCTCCTGCTCCGATTCTTGACTGTGCGCTGCGCATTCGCAAACAGTTGCACGGGCTAACTCCGGGAACGGGTGCGGCCGCTGCCCGAAGACTGCCTGCTTCTACCGCTACTGCCACTTGACGACCCAGAGTGGGAGGAGGGCGGTGGCGAATAGCTCCGTGGCGGACTGTAGCTCGGCTGCGGTGCTGACCTCGCCGGTGGAGGGCTGTTGGACGTCCGCTGGTGCTGCCGTGGCGCCGACTTGGTCTCGGCAGGCTTGGCAGGGGCGCTTGCCGGAGGCGCGCTCCTGGGCACGCGGCGGGCAATGTCCGAGTCGCGCTTGACCTGCCGCGCTGGAGTGGCATCCTCCCGCGCAATCCGCCGACCCTGGTCAGGGGCATTGGGGTTCCGCTCGTCGCGCGCTACCCTCCTGGTTGGCAGAGTTTCGCCTCGCCCCTCTGTGGTCCGACGTGGATCCCTCACGGGCCGCGCTAACTCTTGCCCGGAACCCACTCCTTCATGCGGCGAGCGAGTCCGCGTTCCGGACACGGCCGTCATTGGCGGGGCAGTCTGCTGCGCTCCCATACCACCGCCCGCTACCATCGTCCTGCGTTGGAACGGCCGCCGCGCATAGGTTTCCTCCCAGTACCAATAGCGCGGGTAGCGCGGGTGATAGTAGTACCATCCCCAACTCGGCCCGTAGTAAGCCCACCCACCGTAGTACGAAAACGGCGTCCAATACCACGGGTCCCCCCAATACGGATACCAGCTGTACCACGGGTCCCAGTAGTAGTGCACCCGCCAGCCAAAGTAGAAGCGCCACGGATAGTTGTAGTAGGGATCCCACCAGTACCACCACGGATCGTACACGAAGTACGGCCGCCCGTACAGGCCATGGTGGTAAACGTCCACCCGATGATAGACAGTCGAGTCGGCAGTAGCGACAGCTGACGTGTCCTCCTCGACGTAGCGCTCCTCGTACTCGTCGTAGGAGGTGGCCTCACTCTCCACCCTCACTTTGGCAATCTGGGTGTAGCACCCTGCCACGAGGAACAGCGCCAGTACTGCTAACGTGGCGACCAACGCATGGCTCTTTGTCGTTGCCATCAGTATCGCCTCCTCATTTGCTCGGAGCGCAGGGCCTCCTTCCGCAGCATTCTTGCCTCCGAACCCAAGCCCTTCGTTCGTGCCTGCATAGCCCTGCTCCCCCAAGCCCAATCTTCCGTCGCGGTTTAGGGCAGCATCCCTCGCCTTTCGCTTTCCCCACGAGGTCTAAGCTGCTTCCTCGTTTACCATTTGAAATATACGAAGACCGCCTGCGATTGTCAACCAGTAATTTGCAAAGGCTGTGCCAGCGCTCGCAAAACCAAGCGGGGCGACAACTCCTTGAGGATTGGCAAGATGTCCCACTCCCGGCGCACCGTCAAGTCCCGAGGGTCTCAGAAAACCCCACCGAGATGCCAACTTTCTTAGCAGGACTGGCGAGCTTGTGAGCAGGGTTCTGTGCCTCAAAAGTAGAAACCATATTCTCTGGTGGTCCAGGCTGCCACCGGCACCCCGTGTTCCTTGCCAGGGATGAAGCGGGTGGCGCGCGCCGCTCTTAGGGCTGCCCGGGCGCACTCCTCACTGCCCGTCGTGTTCAGGATGACTACCGCCTCGGCGACCGAGCCGTCAGCCCTGACCAACAGGCTGACCTTCACCACGCCTTGCGCCCCTTTCTGCCGCGCAGCCTTAGGGTACTCCGGAAAAACCTCGGCAATGGGGCGCGGCGGGCTTACAAACGAGGCGCCACTCTCTGGCGCACCGGCCATTAGGGAGGAGGCCGCTTGAAAGGAGATATCGGTCAGTTCGATGGTTTCGTCCAGGGGCAAAGCTGGGTCGTCCACAGGGACCGGCACCGCCGGACGCGGGGGTGGAGCAACCGCCCCAGGCTGGCGGGTCACCGGCACCTCTTCTACCTGCACCTGGAGGGGAACGAGGGCAACGGGCCTTGGTTTGACTTTGAACCGCGGCGAGAGCTGGAAGCAGACGATGAGGATGAGCAGGGTAACAACCGCAGCACGCTCCAGCCGCACTCGATACCCGGCTTTAAAGATCTCATGTGCGGTGGAAGTTGCCATCTTGTCCATCCTCGGGTGCACCAGGAGCCCTGCCCTCCTTGCTTGCCCAAAACGACAAAGCCCCACGCCGGGGCCTTGTCTCAGATGCGCTCCATGGCAGTCGCAGGGAGCCAACCGACCTTGCCGTCAGGCAGGCGAATCCGGCACCAGCTGCCGCTCACTTCCTCGATCCGCACCTTGGCGCCGGCATGGAGAAAGAACTGCTCTGCGGCCTCCTCATGGGGTCCGCTCAGGGCCGCGACTTTCTCTGCTAAGACAACGGCTTCCGCCACATGGGCCCTTTCATGCAGACGTCCGGCCAGCGTCGCGGCAAAGAGGAGGAGCAGCAGGCCAAAGGCCCAGAGTCCAGCCTTGAGCGGGCGACGGGCCCTCCCCTGCCTGTCCAGCACAATGCCAATGACCAGGGCAACCACAATGAGATACAGGCCCATCACCACTCGCAAAAGCGTACCCAGAGCCAGCCAGTTCTTGAAGTTCTCCACGAAGCGAAAGAGCACGAACTTCGGAGGCACCACGATGCGGTCAACCGTCTTGAGGTTCGCCAACTCGAGGTTGAATCGCACCTCCTCGTCGTCTGGCAACAGGCGCCTGGCCCTTTCGTAGTTGAGAATTGCCCTGCCAATGTCGCCCAGCCGGTAGTAGGCGTTTCCCAAGTTGAAATAGAGGGCCCCACTTTCGAAGCCTGCGGCTAACGCCTGCTCATACTTGGCCACCGCGCCCTGGTAGTCCCCCCGTTCGTAGAGCGAATTCCCTTCGCGCACCACGCTCTCAGCTGCGCTCCGCCCTTGGGCAAGCACGACCGCAAGAGGCCAGCACACGGCAAGAAAGGCTGTCAACCAGAGCCTGCGCATAGTTCACAACGCCCCTTCGAGCCCGACAATTGCCGCCCGCGCCCGCTCATAGAACTGCTTCATGTCCTCCACAGTCGCTGTTGTGGGGGCAAAACGCCGGTAGTCGCACTCGCGCAGACAGCTCATCAGAGCCTCCACTTGTTCGCGCGGCACGTTGCGTTGCACGAGTTGTCGTTCGGCTTCCTCGCTGATCAGGCCGGCGGCAGAGGTATTGAGTTTGTCGGCCACGTAGCCGAGCAGGCTGCGCGCAACCTCGGCATAGAATTCCTTCTCCGTCTTGGTGCTGATCAATCCCTTGGCCTTGTGCAGCCGACGCATCGCCAGGCGATTGGCACGCCTGTTCCGCGCGTAGGCCACATCACCAGCCAGCCGGTCAAGGTGCCGGCGGTAAACCACAGCCCCTGCCAGCAGCACCAGGGGGAAAATGGTCACGCCCCACAAAAGGCCCGCGCCAAAAGGTCGGCGTCCGCGGGGGGAGAGGCGAATGTCCGACTTGATGAAGCGAATGTCCTGTCCCACGAGGCGCACCTCCTCCTTGGTCATTGGGCCAGCCATGGCGGCTACTTCGCGCGCGCCCTTGCGCACCCGCAGGACAAGCTCCGGCGTGGTCAGCGTCCGGTAGGAGCCGGCAGCCGGATCGAAGAACGAGAACCGCACCGGCTTGATGTGGTGCTCGCCCGGGAAGCGCGGCACCAAGACGTACTCATAAGTCTTCGCCCCAGAGATGGCTTCGCTGCCGCGGTTAATCTCCTCGCTCACCTTCGGCTTGTACTGCTCCAAGTCCGAGGGGATGGCGACCGCAGGCTCTTTGACCATCATGATGTTCCCGGTGCCGCTGATTCGCACCGTGAGCGTCACCGCTTCATTCGTCTCCACTTCGGCCTTGTCCAGTCCCGCAGAGATGTGGAAATTCCCCACGGCGCCGGAGAAGTCAGCAGGCTTGCCCGCTTCGGGAAGGGGAAGCACTTCCACCTTTACCGGTTGCGAATAGATGGCCTTCCGCACCACGCGCGCGAAAAAGGGATCATCGAAAAAGCTGTCAAAGAAGTCACGGGGCCGGCGCGCGCGTGGCTCCCGCACCTCGCAATCGATGCCCATAGCGTCGATGGTCACGGTGCCAGGCGATGTGGGGAAAAGGATCATCTTCTTCAAGTCGGCCACCACGAACTGGCGACCACCCACCACCTCCTGACCCTGCACAGGCCGCTGCGGCAAAGGGAGCTCCTCCGCCCAGAAGCCAGAGGTCGTCGGCAACTTGGTGATGGCGTAGTTGGTCACCTCCACCCGCGTGTAGATGCGAAAGGTCACCACCACAGGCTGGTTCTGGTACACTCGCCGCCGATCGACAATGGCCTTGAGGAAGAGATTGCCCTCAATGCCGGAGTCGGTCCCCAACTGTTCCGGTTGGCGGCCAGACGGCGCGGGCTGCTGCGCAGGCGCGGGGCTCGCCACCACTTGCAACGTCACAGGCTGGGCCTTGAAAACCTCCCCCTTGTAATTGACCTGCACTGCAGGGATCTCGAACTGTCCCTCTTTGACCGCCAGGTAGCGGAAGGAATAGCTCTTGCTGACCGACATGCGGCCGTTGATGAACTGAAAGCTCGACGAGGTGCCACTGGAGCCAAGATAGGTGGCGAATGCGCTCAAGTCGGGAAGCTCAGGGGGAGCGGCATCGTTGGCATTTGCTCCCTGGTACTCCACGATCAGGGTGAAAGGCTGATTGACTGCCACCACCTTGGCGTCCACACTCATGGTGACCGTGAGGTCGGCACCCCAGAGTGGGCCGAGGCCGCACAGCAGAAGCACAGCAGCCAAGCCGCAGTGCCTGAGGACCCTCGATGCAGTGGTGGTTGTGGGCAGAGTTCCGCTCATCCTACCAGTCCTTCACCACGCGTCTGCTCCCCTGGGAGGACACTTTGCGGCTCTCTTGGGCATCCTTTTCGCTCTGGTTAAGCGCATCAAGGATGCGCGCTGCATCCTCCTTGGACATCTCTTGTCGATCCTTCTGTTGCCCAGCCTGCTCCTGTTTTTGCTCCTGGCCGGATTGCTCCTGCTGCTGGGCCTGTTGCTGGTCTTGCTCGCCTTGATCGCCCGACTGCTGCTGCGCCTGTTGCTGCTGTTCTTGTTGCTGCTGTTGCTGTTGTTGTTGACCAGCTGGCTGTTTCTGGGCGTTGTTCTTCAGCAGCGCGCGCACATACTCCAGGTTGTACTTGGCGTCCACATCGTCAGGGTCCAACTGCAGCGCCTTCTGGTAGGCAAGGATGCTTTCCGGCAGCTTCCCCATGCGGAAGAGCGTATTGCCCACGTTGTAGTAGGCCTTTGCCTGCGTGGCTACGTCCGGACTGTTCAAGGACTGGTCGTACTCCTTGAGTGCTTCCTCATAGTTCTGGCGCTTGTAGCTGGTGTTGCCAAGGTTAAAGTGAATCACGGGCGAAAGCGGGTCCTGGTTGAGGGCATCGCGATACTTGTCGGCAGCCGCCTCATACTTCTCCTGGGCGTAAAGGCGATTGCCTTCAAGCACTCGTTTGCGCCCGGCCTGAGCACACGCTATGGCAGGGAGCAGGACGACAAGCACAATTGTCATGACGCGATTCTGCATGAGCCGTTCTCGCTGCTATTCAAAGCGCCCGTGCCATTCTCGCCTAAGTGTACGTCGTTCCGGGATGAGCGGTTCCACAATCAGCAGCACCAGCACGAGGAAAACGATGTACTGAAATCGGTCTTCGAACTGGGAGAAGCGCAAGGAGGCCAGTTCCTTCTTTTCCATGCCGGCGATCCGCTCGTAGATTTTGTCGAGCTCCATGGCGCCGCCGGTCGCGCGGTAGTAGGCGCCGCCCGTCTCCTGCGCAATCTTCTGCAGGGTGATTTCGTCCAGCCTACTGGTGACGCGCTGCCCACTTCTGTCCTTCTTGTAGTCCACCAGCTGGCCGCGCTGGTCATACACGGGTATAGGCACCCCTTCCACTGAGCCGATGCCGATGGTGTAAATGACAATCCCTTCGCGGGCGGCTTGCTTGGCCACTTCCACAGGGTCAGAGCCGTGGTCCTCGCCATCGGTAACCAGCACCAGCACCTTGTGTTTGCGCTCTTTCTGCTCGAAGGCTCGCATCGCCACGGCAATGGCCTCGCCGATGGCGGTGCCAGGCGTCGGGATGAGGCTGGGGTCCATGATGTCCAGAAACATCTCTGCGGCCGCGTAATCCAAGGTCAGAGGGCACTGCAGGAACGCCTCCCCGGCAAATGCGACCAGGCCGATCCTATCGCCTTGCAGGCGATCGATGAACTGTTGGATCTCCCTCTTCGCCTTGGCGAGCCGGTTGGGCTTGACATCCTCCGCCTGCATGGAGAGCGACACATCGAGCGCAACCACGATGTCCACGCCGCTGCGCTTGACTTCTTCAAGCTTAGTGCCGATCTGCGGCCGGGCCAGCGCCAGAATCATCAGGCTGAGGGCGAGTACGAGCAACGCCGCCTTCAAGATCTGGCGCCGCCTGCTGGTATTGGCCGCAAGCTTCTGCAACAAGGGAAGATGGCCAAACCGCTCCATCGCCCGGCGCTTCCAGTGAAAAGCGAGCGCGTAGAAGGCCACCAGCAGAGGGACCAGGAACAACAGGTACAGCAGATGTTCGTTCGCAAACCGCAGCATATGGCACAGACACCTATGGGATTTTGCGAAACCGCGTGTGCGCCAACACCACTTCCACCATCAGGGCGGCAAAAGCTACCGCCAAGAAGCGCGTGAAGAGCTCCTTGTACGTAGTATACTCCTTCACCTCGATCTTGGTCTTTTCCAATTCGTCGATCTCCTGATAGATCCGCGCCAAGGCGGCGGTGTCGGTGGCACGGAAATAGCGGCCACCAGTGATCCTGGCGATCTCCTTGAGCAAGTCCTCGTCGATCTCCACCGGCATGCGCACGTATCGTTTGCCGAAAAACGGGTCTTGCACGGGATACAGGGCCTCCCCTCGCGTGCCGACGCCGATGGTGTAGACGCGCACCTTGAAGGCCCGGGCGATACGCGCCGCAGTGAGGGGGTCGATCTCCCCGCGATTATTCCTCCCGTCCGTGAGCAGGATGACGACCTTGCTCTTGGCAGTACTTTGCCGCAGCCTGTTGACGGCATTGGCCAGGCCCATGCCAATGGCGGTCCCGTCCTCGATCATGCCCGGTTCGATCTGGCTCATGAAGGTCAGCAGCACGCCGTAATCCATTGTCAGTGGGCACTGCGTGAAGCTTTTTCCCGCAAACACGACCAGGCCGATGCGGTCGCTCTTGCGACCGCGGATGAACTGCGCAGCCACTTCCTTGGCGGCCTCGACGCGATTCTTCGGCTTAAAGTCCTCAGCCAGCATGCTGGTGGAGATGTCCAGGGCCATGACGATGTCCACACCCTCGGTGGTCACCTCCTGCTCAGTGCGCCCCGATTGCGGCCGGGCAAAGGCAATGATGGCCATGACGATTGCCAGGAGGCGCGCCACGAACAGCGAGTGCCGCCACGGAGAGGTACGCGACGCCCCGACTTGCTTGAGGGTTCCCACCTGCGAGTACTTTATGGTGCCCGAGGCGCGGCGCTGCCGCTTGACGTACCACAAGACGAGCAGCGGCACGACGGCCAGCAGGGCGAGGAATTCTGGATTGGCAAAGCGCACCATCTACTCGCCCTCCTGGTCCCGCTGTGTGGCGGCTTCCGGGTGCGCCGTCTCGCCGACCGCCTCAACTTCCGGGCCAGCGACAGCTTCGGTCTCGGCGGCTACCTCGGCCACTACGAGTTTCGTGCGTTCCACAAAGTCGTAGGCCAGGTGCACGGCGCGCTCGTTTTCCTGGGCGCCGGGAAGATACTTGGCAAACTTGACCAGGTCGCTCAACTCCAGCAATTCGCGCAGCAGCTCACGCTCCTCGCTGCCCAAGGCGGCCTCCTCCATCGCCTGCAGCACCTCGCCGGTGGTCATCTCCAGCGCCGCTACGTAGAACCGCCCTTCGATGTATCGCCGTACGATCTCGGAGAGTTCGCTGTAGAACTGCTTTGTCTCACCTTTTTCCAGCAGGCCAGACCGGACAAGGGCGTCAAGCTCCTCCAGCGCAACCTCATGGGCAGGTCGCGGGGGCTTCTCTTTCCTGGGGAGCAGTCCCTTGCCCTTCCGGTAGCGGATGAAGGCCACTACTGCCGCCGCCAGGAGAAGCAGAGCGAGCGCCCCGACCCCCGCTCGACGCAGAAGCCTACCCCAGTCTCGCGGTATCTCCAGCGGCGGCTTGATGTCGCGGATGTCCCCTGCTTGGTCAGGGTTCAGGCTCAGCACGGTGATCTTGATCGGCTCGGTACGCAGTTCCCGCCTGGTGGTATCCGCGGCCGTGTGATAGCGGACAGTGAGCGGCGGTATCTCAAACTCGCCAGTCTCGAACGTTGAGATCACGTACTCCGTCTGCTCGGTGATGAGGTCCCCCTGTTTGCTGGGCTCTTTCACCGCATAGTCGCGGATTTCGAACATCCCCAAATTGGCGCCCAGGCTCGGCATTTCGACCACCACGTCGGCAGTCCGCTTCACGGTCACGGTGTAGACGATGCGGTCGCCGATGTAGATGGTCGCGCGGTCGACCTTCGACTCCACCGTGATGGCCGCCTGCGCCGGCGCAAGAAGAGCCGCACCAGCCATCAGGCCGGCAACCGCCAAGTTCCTCACTCTGTGCCCAGGAAACCTCATCACCGCCGCCTTTGCTGTCCTCTCTCGGCTTTCGTCTGGCTCAGCGCACCTTGCTCTCGTAGATCTGTGCCTGCTCGGCCGCCATCACCCTGCTGAGCAACTCCTCGTACTTCTCCTGAAACTTCTCCCGGTAGTAATCCCGCGCCACCTGGTCCCGGACGTCCGTGAAGAGCTTCTCCTCGATGACCTTGCCGTCTTTGTCCTTTACGGCATAGCGGTCCTTGTACGCCTGGAAGTAGAGTTTCAAGGCGGACTCGTCCATCTCGATCTTTTGGGCGATCTCCTGCTGCAACAGCTTGTTGACCATAAGCGAGCGCTTGGCCTGGAAAGCGCCTTCGATCACCTCTTTGTCATTCTCTAAGCCCTGGCGCTTGGCCGTGTCATACAGGAGCTCCGTGGCCACCAGATTCTTGAGGAACTCTATCTTCTTCTCCGGGGTGTTGAATTCCGCCTGCATGTACGGCGGCAGTTGACTGATCTCAAAGTCCAGATCCCCTTGGGTGATGGTACGCGAGCCGATTCTCGCTAAAACCTCCCCAGGGCGACTCGTACGGACCTGGCTCTTGTCCAGTGCGCTGCTTTCTTCCAGGGCGCGCTGCGCATCCACCGAGCGCTGCATGCGCTCCAGGCAGGCGACGATCTTCTTATTGGCCTCGCTCACCAGGGGTGAATTCGGATAGAGGTGCTTTATGCGCAGATAGCAAGCCAGGGCATTCTCATAGTCCTTGAGACGGTCGAAGTAGATGTCGCCGATGATGTACGTGATGTTTGCCCTCTCGCGGTCATCCTTCGCAAACGCGGCAAGGTAGCGCTCATACTCCTGCACTGCCTGTTTGAAAAGTTGCTGATTGTAGAGCACATTGGCAAATTCCCTCACCAACTCCGCGTTGGCACTCGGGCCGGACTTCTTGCCGCACCCCACAAGGAGCGCAGTCAGTAGCGCTACAAAGCCTGTGGCAAGAAAAAGCGTACGCTTCATGCAAGAACCTCCTCGAAGTACATTGCTGGTCAACGGAACCGCTTGGCGCGCATGCGGAAAAAGCGAATGAGAGGCTCGACGTAGGACTGGTCGGTGCGAATGTCCACGTGGTCGACGTTCATGGTGCGGAACATGCGCGCCCGTTCCTCTGCATCACTGAACGCTCGTTGCTGGAACATCTCGCGCACCTCAGCGCTGGAGGTGTCCACCAACACCACCTCGCCGCTCTCGGCGTCCTCCAGCTCGATGAAGCCGACGTCGGGCAACGACACCTCGCGCGGGTCGGTGATGGTCAACGCCACCAGGTCGTGTTTCTTGTTGGCGACGCGTAGGGCCTTCTCATAGCCGCTGCTGATGAAATCCGACACGAGAAAGACCACACTGCGGCGCGTGATTACGCGACTGAGGTATTCCAGGGCGCCGGCAATGTCTGTGCCCGTCCCCTGCGGGCGGTGGTAGAGCAGCTCGCGCACCACGCGCAGGACGTGCGTCTTGCCCTTCTTCGGCGGCACGAACTTTTCGATGCGGTCGGTGAAGATGATGAGCCCCACCTTGTCGTTGTTGCGAATGGCGGAAAACGCCAGCAGGGCGCAGATTTCCGTGGCGATTTCGCCCTTCATGCGCTCCACGCTGCCAAAGTTGCCGGAGGAACTCGCGTCCACCAGCAGGACCACGGTGAGCTCACGCTCTTCTTCGAAGACCTTGACATACGGGTGGCCCATGCGCGCAGTGACGTTCCAGTCGATGGTGCGAATATCGTCACCGATCTGGTAGTCCCGCACCTCGGAAAAGTCCATGCCCCGGCCCTTGAACACGGAGTGGTACTCGCCGGAGAAGACGTCGTTGACAAGGCCACGCGTCTGAATCTCAATGGCCTTGACCTTTTTCAGAATCTCCTTGGGGATCATCGCTCTCTTCGCCGCCCGTCTCGAGGCCCCCGTGCATCACGGCACTTCAATCTTGTTGAGGATCTTGCGCACTACATCCTCGGTGGTGACTTCCTCGGCTTCGGCCTCGTAGGTGAGGATGATGCGGTGACGCAAGACGTCCATGCCGATGCTGCGCACGTCCTCCGGCGTGACGTAGCCGCGATGGCGCAGGAAGGCGTGAGCTTTCGCCGCAAGCGACAGGTAGATGGAAGCACGCGGCGAAGCGCCATAGGCGATGAGGTCCTCTAACTCGTCCAGGCCGTACTCCTTGGGGTTACGGCTGGCAAAGACAATGTCGATGATGTAGCGCTCCACCTTCTCGTCGATGTATACTTCCCGGACCACGGCACGCGCCTTGATGATATCCTCGGGGGAGACCACGGGACTGGCCTGCGGCACCTCGTCTTTGGTCATGCGGCGCATGATCTCGAGCTCTTCGTTCTTATCTGGATAGCCGATGGAGAGCTTGAGCATGAAGCGGTCCACCTGCGCCTCGGGCAGCGGGTAGGTCCCCTCCTGCTCGATGGGGTTCTGCGTGGCCAGCACTAAGAACGGGTCGTCCAGCTTAAAGGTCTGTTCGCCGATGGTCACCTGCCGCTCCTGCATCGCCTCTAAGAGGGCCGACTGCACCTTGGCGGGCGAGCGGTTGATTTCGTCGGCAAGCACCAGGTTGGCGAAGATGGGCCCCTTCTTGGTGTTGAACTTGCCGGTCCGCTGGTCGTAGATCAGCGTACCAATCAGGTCGGCAGGCAACAGATCGGGCGTAAATTGAATGCGCTGGAACTTGGTATTGATGCTGGCGGAGAGGGTCTTCACCGCCATGGTTTTTGCCAGGCCCGGCACGCCCTCCAGAAGCACATGCCCGTTGGATAAGAGGCCGATGAGCAGGCGCTCGATCATGTACTTCTGGCCGACGATGACCTTGCCGATCTCGGCGGTAATGTCTTCGACGAACTTGCTCTCCTGCTGGATCTTGCGATGTATCGCTTCGATGTCGACGTGCATCAGCGTCCCTCCGGGTGTCGTTGCATGTCAATGCTCATCAGGTTCGGGGTAGGTTCATGCGCCGCCGCCTTGTGCAGGCGAAGGGGCGCGCAGATTTCGTTGCAAAATGTCCTCGACAAGCGTGTAAAGGCGGTGCACTGTCGCAGGATCCCCTGTACTGGGGCCGGCGAACTTGAGCACATCGCACTGGCGGAGGATCTCCGAAGTCACATCCACCAGGCGCTCTTCGACAGTTGCCGCCTTGAGGGCGGCGATCACCTCGTCGGTGGTGGCCTCCAGGGCGCGCAGCCCGTATTTGTCGCTCAAGTAGCGGCGGAGCAGGCGGGACAGGCGTGCCGAACTCTCTTTCGCATCCAGCGCAGGAGCCTTGAGGTCAACGGCCTGCGGGAGTTCCTGCAGGTACTGCTCCTCCAGCGGCACCACCTGCTGGGCCCGCTCTTGGCGCCGGCGCTGGGCCTGTCGCTCTTTGACAGCCCAAAAAGAGAGGCCAGCGACAGCTCCGAGCACTACTCCCACAACCACCCACAGCACCGGGAGCCGCCGCCGGCCAGATTCCGGCACCGGATCCACCACGCGCACCTCCAGGCGTGGCGTCACTACGCTCCTCCGCTCGCCGCTGGTTGCCTCCTGGTAGTTGACCACCATCGCCTCCACGTAGGCCATCCCCAGGCTCTGTGGTCGATAGGTAAAGTCGTATTGGCGCACGGCGTAGGGCCGACCATCCACCTCCCCTACGCGGTTGGCGCTGGCGGTCGCCACCAGCTCCAAATTAGACACCACCGGCGAAACGTCCTCGATGTGATACGCATCGATGCCACCCGACCACTCGACGCTAACGGTGACGGTCACCGTGCGATTCAGAGGCACCCTGGTGTCGCTCAGCTTGGCACTGGCCTTGACACCGCCCAAGTCCACAGGCTGAGCTGCTACCAGGGTCGCGACCATCGTCAGAGCTAACAGGCCAACGCCGATTCTTCCCATACCTCTCCACAGTTGTGATGCGCGCAAAACTCGATGGTATATACCGCCCCGCCGGAACAAAAGTTCCATTGCCGCACCGGCAACAAAAAGCCGACGCGAACCTTCCCCGCCCTTGGGGAAAAGGCACATCGGCTGACAAAGGAGCGCCAAGTAAACGGCGCAGAAGCTACTTGCTCACTGCCGGCGTCGACTCCTGACCGACGTCCTCCAGGAACTTGATCTCACTAAGGTCCTTGCCCAGGTTTTCCAGTTCCCATTTGACGGAGAGAGCAAGCTCATGATCGGGGTACTGCTCAAGAAAGCGATTGTAGGCCTCGCGCGCCTTGTCCAAGTCCTTGACGTCGTTGGCGTAGCGGTAGCCGATCATGAAGAGCGACTGCGGCACCCACTGGCAGGTGGGATACTTCTCGATGAGCCGGCGGTAGGCATCGATGGACTTTTCGGCGTCCTTCAGGTTGTTGAAGTACAGAGTGCCCAGCCGGTACAAGGCCTCTGGGCTCTTTTCCGCCTTGGGGTAGCTGGCGATGAGCTTCTCGTAACTCTTCGCGGCCTCTTTGTACATGTTGAGGCTCTCGGCTGCCTTGCCCTGTTCGTCAAGCTGGCTCCCCTTGAGCTCAAAGCTCTCCCCTTGTGAGTAGAGCTGCTCGGCGGTCTGCCGAGGGCCGCAGCCGAAAAGCAGGACGACCATCAGAAGTGAAATCGCCAACAGCCACGAACACCTCATGTCTGCCCTCCCTGTCTGGTATTCGCAAACCTACCGATCAGAACGCCCCAAAGCGGCGAAAACAATAACGCGGGCTTGCCAAGAACTTGGCAAAACCCGCGCGAAATTTATCGATTCTGCACCCGAAAATCAAGCACTTTCTCGTTGCAGTCGATGACCACCGTGTCGCCCTGAGCAAAGGCCCCCTCCAGAATCTTTGCCGACAGAGGATTGACCAGCTCGCGCTGCATCACCCTCTTCAGCGGCCGTGCGCCAAAGGCAGGATCGTACCCCCGTTCGGCAAGGTACTCCGCAGCCGCCGGAGTGAGCTCGGCGTTGATGCCGTGCGCGGCCAGCAGCTTCTGCACATGCCGGAACTGGAGCTCCACAATCTTCCTGATGTCGGCGCGCGACAGCGACTGGAAGAGGATAATCTCGTCGATGCGGTTGAGGAACTCCGGGCGCAGCGTCTGCCGCAGCAGTTTCATGATTTCCTCCTTGAGCTCGGCGTGAATGGCCGCGCGATTCTCGTCGGTCATCTGCCGGGTGCGCTCCATGATGAGCGAGGCACCGATGTTGGAGGTCATGATCAGAATGGTGTTTCGGAAATTCACCGTGCGCCCTTTGTTGTCGGTCAGACGCCCGTCGTCCAGTACCTGGAGGAGGATATTGAAGACTTCCGGATGGGCCTTTTCCACCTCGTCCAGGAGAACAACCGAGTACGGACGGCGGCGCACCGCTTCGGTGAGCTGGCCTCCTTCCTCGTAGCCCACGTAGCCAGGCGGTGCACCGATCAGTCGCGACACAGAATGGCGCTCCATGTACTCGGACATATCGATGCGCACCATGGCCCGCTCGTCGTCGAACAGGAATTCCGCCAAGGCGCGAGCCAGTTCCGTCTTGCCCACACCAGTGGAGCCGAGGAAGATGAATGAACCGATGGGGCGGTGCTCATCCTGGAGACCTGCTCGCGCGCGACGGATGGCATTGGCTACTGCCTCCACCGCTTCGTGCTGGTCGACCAGGCGCTCGTGAATGCGTTCCTCCATCTTCAACAGCTTCTGACGCTCGCTCTCCAACATGCGGCTAACTGGGATGCCGGTCCACTTGGAAACAACCTCCGCGACATCCTCTTCGTCCACCTCTTCCTTGAGCATCTTGCGCTCGCGCTGCAGCTCGACGAGGCGCGCGTTCTGCTCATTGAGTTGCTTCTGCAGCTCCGTGAGCCGGCCGTACTTGAGCTCGGCGGCCTTGGCAAGATTTCCCTCGCGCTCGGCCTTGGCCATGTCGGTCTTTGCCTGGTCAATGGCCTCCTTGATTTCGCGGATGCGGCTGATCGTACCCTTTTCTAACTCCCAATGGGCACGGAGCTCTTTTCGCTGCTCGTCCAAGTTCGCCAACTCGCTGTTCACCGCCTCCAGGCGCTTGCGGGAGGCCTCATCGCTCTCCTTCTTCAGCGCTTCCCGCTCGATCTCCAGCTGTTTGATCTTGCGCTCGACTTCATCCAGCTCTTCGGGCATGCTGTCAATTTCGATGCGCAGCTTGGAGGCAGCCTCGTCGATGAGGTCAATGGCCTTGTCTGGCAGGAAGCGGTCGCTGATGTAGCGGTCCGAGAGCGTGGCCGCCGCGATGAGCGCCGCATCCTGGATGCGCACGCCGTGGTGTACCTCGTATTTCTCCTTGAGGCCCCTGAGGATGGAGATGGTGTCCTCCACGCTTGGCTCATCCACGTACACCGGCTGGAAGCGACGCTCCAGGGCAGCGTCTTTCTCGATGTACTTCTGATACTCGTCAAGCGTCGTCGCCCCGACACAGCGGAGTTCGCCACGCGCCAGGGCCGGCTTCAGCATGTTGGAGGCATCCACCGCGCCCTCGGCGCCCCCGGCACCGACAAGGGTGTGCAGCTCGTCAATGAAAAGGATAATCTCCCCCTCGGCCTCCTGGATTTCGCGCAACACGGCCTTGAGCCGCTCCTCGAACTCGCCGCGGAACTTGGTGCCGGCGACCAGGGCGCCGAGGTCAAGGGCGATGATACGCTTGGACTTCAAATTCTCTGGCACATCGCCCTCCACAATGCGCTGTGCCAACCCCTCGACGATGGCCGTCTTGCCCACGCCTGGCTCGCCGATGAGCACCGGGTTGTTCTTGGTCCGGCGGGACAGGACCTGAAGCACGCGCCTTATCTCCTCGTCGCGGCCGATCACCGGATCGAGCTTGCCGCGCCGCGCCAGGTCATTGAGATCGCGACCATAGCGCTGCAGCGCCTGGTACTTGTCCTCAGGGGTTTGATCGGTGACGCGCTGGCTACCGCGCACCGTGCGCAGCGCCTGCAGGATCGCGTCCTTGCCAGCGCCCTCCTCGCGGAGGATGCGGCCAGCCGGGCCCTTGTCCTCGCTGGCGGCCAGCAGCAGGTGCTCCACGCTCACGTACTCATCACGCAACTGGGTGGCCTCTTTCAACGACTTTTCCAGCAGCTCGTTGGCCCGCGGCGAGATGTAGATTTGCCCCACGCCGCCACTCACGCGCGGCAGGCGGTCGAGCTCGCCGGCCAGTTTGTCCATAACGGCGCTCGGATTGGCTCCGAGCTTCTTGAGAATCGCTGGCACAATCCCATCTGCCGGTTCCACAAGCGCGTAGAGCAGATGCTCAGGCTCAATCTGCTGGTGGCCGCGCTCGCTTGCCAAGCGCTGCGCCCGCTGAATCGCCTCCTGGGTCTTAATGGTCAACTTGTCAAACGAAATCATCTATCTTCACCCTCCTCAGAATGCAGTTGCGAAAAAGGCGAGAAGTCAACCTCCTCGCCCTCGCATCCATCCCACAATCACACAAGCTCACATGTACATCGCCATCATCACTTGCTCTTCTTATCATCATCCACAACTTCATAGTCGGCTTCCTGAGCCTGTTCCCCTCCCTGGGCAGAAGCCCGCTGCTGAGCGGTGGTCCGCTCGTAAAGTTTGGAGGAGACGTCGGCCCAAACTTGGTTCAACCCATCCACCGCCGACTTGATTTCTTGCACATTGTCGCCCCTCATGGCATCCTTGACGCGCGACATGGCGCTCTCCAGACGGCTCTTGCTGTCGCTGTCGATCTTGTCGCCCAGCTCCTTGAGATTCTTTTCCGTCTGGTAGATGACGTTATCAGCCATGTTACGGGCGTCCACTAACTCGCGACGCTTCCTATCCTCAGCCGCGTGTTGCTGCGCGTCGCGCACCATCTTCTCGACTTCTTCCTTGGTCAGGCCGGTAGAAGCCTCGATGCGGATGGACTGCTCCTTGCCGGTGGCCTTGTCGCGAGCGCTGACATTGAGGATGCCGTTGGCGTCGATGTCGAAGGTCACCTCGATCTGTGGCACGCCGCGGGGTGCAGGTGGAATACCGTCCAGGTGGAAACGCCCGAGCGTGCGGTTATCAATCGCCATGGGTCGCTCGCCCTGCAGCACGTGAATCTCCACCGACGTCTGCCCGTCGGCAGCAGTGGAGAAGATCTCCGTCTTGCGCGTCGGGATGGTGGTGTTCTTCTCGATGAGCTTGGTGAACACTCCACCCAGCGTCTCAATGCCCAAGGACAGAGGCGTCACGTCCAGGAGCAGCACGTCGGAGACTTCACCGGCCAACACGCCGCCTTGAATAGCCGCGCCCACGGCAACCACCTCGTCCGGGTTCACACCCTTGTGCGGCTCCTTGCCAAAGAGCTCGCGCACAATCTGCTGCACCTTGGGCATGCGCGTAGCGCCACCGACCAGCACCACCTCGTCAATGTCGGCAGGCGTCAGACCGGCATCCTTCAAGGCAATGCGGCACGGCTCAATGGTCCTCTGGAAGAGGTCGTCACACAACTGCTCGAACTTGGCCCGTGTTAGGGTCATGTTCAGATGCTTGGGCCCCGTGTCCGTCGCCGTGATGAACGGCAGGTTGATGTCCGTCTGGGTCACGGTGGAAAGTTCGCACTTGGCCTTTTCGGCAGCTTCCTTGAGGCGCTGCAGGGCCATGGGGTCTTTGGACAGATCCACCCCTTCCTGCTTCTTGAACTCGCTCACAATCCAGTCGATGATGCGCTGGTCAAAATCATCGCCGCCCAAGTGGGTATCGCCG